>JAZOUZ010000063.1:0-2279 GCA_045658505.1 Candidatus Onthoplasma sp.
ATACAAATGTAAATGCTAACAAAAATATCAATTTATTAATGTTAGAATATATTGAATATATATAAAACATAATAAATATTGCTTGAAATATAAATAAAGTAACAAACCAAAACTTTTTAATATCTTCTACCATATTAGATAATACCGATATTGATCTTTTCGCTATCATACATTTTCTCCTAAGTATTTGTTTTTCATATTATACAATAAATAGCAATATAAACAAACTAATTTTCTTCTATATCGCTTCAAAATGTTCGTTTTTTTGTTATGACTATAATCAAATAAAACGAGCATTCGCCCGTTTTATCTTTTTCTCTTCTTGATTGGTGGTGGATTTTTTGTTATTTCTATAGGCATATCTACTATAGGCTCTTCTATGATAAGATGATCAAGCGTAATCTGAGCCGTCTGACTATCATTTTTCTGTATTTTTTTAGTCGATAAAGTTTGAGTTTTGGCTAATATCTTATT
The DNA here is from genome assembly GCA_045658505.1 of Candidatus Onthoplasma sp. Classification (GTDB taxonomy): domain Bacteria; phylum Bacillota; class Clostridia; order Christensenellales; family UBA1242; genus Onthoplasma. Next base: position 475 of record JAZOUZ010000063.1, read on the forward strand.
AGAGTAAGTCTCATCTCCTGTAACCTCACGAACAACTTCGATGAATGGCGGAATGATAAATTCTTCTTTTTCATCTGCTAATTCTATTTCGCAAATGGCGTATTCATCTGAGAATGGATATATATCCACTTCGAAATATCTATTCTCATGCATTATACAATATCTATTCTTGGTGAGCTGATGAAGCTTAGTATCGGCACTACTCAAGGACTTCAAATATTCTCTCTCACTAATCTTTCGCTCTGTCTCTATTCTCTTGATACTTGATACTTTCTTCTTAATAGTCTTGGTATATATGTAATGTCCATCTACTCCGCGTTGACGCACTCTGACTTCTTCAGATTTATCCGGACTGATGAGATAGGTCTGTACTATCTCTATTTTTTTACAATTTGGCAATCTCTCTAGTGTCGTGATGTTTGGCTTTTTAATTAAGAATTTTCTCTCTATCTCGAATGGCTCTGGTACACCTAAGAATGCGGTTATTTCATTTAATAATCTCTTCATCTTCTGATCAAATGCTGTAGAATTATCAATTGATCTAAAGTGTGGGTGTCCTATCCAACAATTCATAGTTCTATCGTCAGCGAGTATAGCTTCGTCTAGAGATTCTCTTCTAGCACTATTATTCGCTAAAGTATAAAATTCTTCTGCACCTTTCGCCGCTGTTACCAAATGAAATACAGCGTCATAATTGTCCCTTAGTTCTACTTCATTAGTATTCAATTCGGATAAAATTCTATCGAAGTCTTGTTGATCTGTGTATGACTTACAATCCATTACACCGCGATCGCAGATCAGCACCACTTTCTCATAAGGTAAGGCTTGACACGCCTGTTCGTATAGTCGTTCTTTCTCTAGTTGAAGTTTGATAATATTCTTCTCAAATAAATAATTATCATTATATGCAGTATAGTTTAGATTACTATTAATAATCTCTGTAGCAGACTCATTTAGGAAGATAACTTTGTATCCATATTTAGTAAGACCTTGCTCTATATAGCTAAGTCCGGTAGTCTTACCACCACATGGTCCGCCTGTAATTACAATCTTGTGAAATTCCATTCTAGCACTCCTGGTATTAGAATAAACATTTTTTCAACTCTAGTCAACAAAAAAATACAAGAAAATTCTTGTATCTTTTCATTTTTATTTATTCGATTCGTCTGGGGTCTCTATCTCTAGTTTTAGAGATCTTTCTAATAGCAATTCGTCAATTTTATTCTTCAAATCCAAAGTCGACTTTTGCTCATCAAGATTTTCTTCTAAATGGCACTTCGCCACGATATCCACTATCTCAGGATCTTTAGCTAATTCTATAATATTTTCTTCGTCAGCCATCAGTTGATTATCGACTACATCTGCTAGACTTATTGCTATATCTTCTGGCATGCAGCCTACTACTAACTCTTCGATTATCTCAGTATTTTCTTCTGCCTCTTTAGTTCGCGCATCGGTCTTCTCTACTGTTTTTCGTACCGTATCTTGCTTGTAATCAATAGCGGCTTTACTCGCTAGTTCTGACATTTCTTGGATCTTTTCTGCGTAGTATTCATGCTCCCAATTCTTTTTCTTTTGCTGATCATAGAGATTAGTGGATTCTCCTTGAATACTTACCACCATTTCGCTTAATTTATCCGGATTCCACTCATCTTCTTGAATATAGTCATTGACTTCTTTCATTTGCTTAGCCAGACCGTCTAAATTTACAATAGGAACAAACCTATTAAAATCTGCTTTCAGCACAATCAGATCGGCAGTAAGATCTCTAGTCTTGATATTTAATTCTTGGAAAGAAATCTCTG
>JAZOUZ010000064.1:0-6865 GCA_045658505.1 Candidatus Onthoplasma sp.
GTCCATTTTTTTATTAAATTAACAAACGACATTTTGAAGCGAATAAAATTAGTTTATTTTTTACCGAGATCTAAATAATTATTAGGATCTACTTTCTTGCCATTTTGAAGCATTTCAAAATGTAGATGAGCACCACTATTCAACTCTTGAGTCATGGTAGTACCTACTTGTCCAATGATAGATCCAGCACTAATACTATCGCCAATCTCTACGTCTGCCTTTTCTAATGACTTATATACAGATACTATGTTATCATCGTGTGTAATCTCTACGACTGTACCTTCTAAATAGTTAGTATAGACATTAGATACTTTGCCTTTAGCTACTGCATATACATTCAAATCATCTCCAGCTAAGAAATCAATAGCTTTATGAATTTCCCATTGTTTTAATGTATCATTGTACTGCAATTCTTTGCCTGAGTAATCTTTTACAACTGTAGCATTCTTCATAGGCACTACGTATACGTTTGTAGATACTTCTACATTTTCTCCACCAACCTCTATTTTGCTAGGTGCATTGGCAGAGCTAACCAAAGCTATAGTTACTGAACATGCTACTACCAACAAACCTATAAGCGTAGCATATACATAATTCAACACTGCTTTTTTCTTTTGTGAGCCATTAGTACTATTCATATTCCCTCCTTCGAGAGAATTATAGACTAATTTTTTTATTTTATACAATTATTTAAAAACTTCCTAAAATCAATGGCCACCCTATTATCGAATAACTATCATTATGAGCTATTTGAACATTTATTTTTTTATTACCGACTTCGACCGAATCTGAAATTTTATTCGTGTAGCCATATATTACGATCGTTCCGTTATCTAGACATTCAGTATTGATTACCTTCATTTTCAAATCATTAATCACATTGGCTATCTCAATGTTTTCCACCATAATGCTCTCGCCGATTACACTATCCGCCTTAGATGACATATAGCAAAATCCAAGATCGACACTACCTTCTTGATATTCTTTAGTATAAGCGGTATACTCACCATCAAAATAATCTAATAGAGTAAAACTTCTGTCATCGACATTTGCCATTATGATAAACATTATCAAGATTGCTATTATTAATTTCTTCATGTACAGATTATATTGCCGATTTTTAATTTCTAAACAATATAAATATTTTTTACTGTAATTTACTTTAAGTAATCACAATAAAAAATGCTAGTAGATTACCTAAAATTCTCAATCTGCTTTATCTAATATACCAAAAATATAAAGATAATTGATTAAGGCATCGTCATATTTTGCATAGAATTTTAGTCTATCTAGTATATTGCCAATATCCTCAGCAGTAAAGTATTGAGTATTTATTGAAGATAGGATATTGGATTTTGCCATCAAACATGTTTTATAAATTTGAGTGTAATTCAATCTAACTATATTAATTAAGGCATTATCGCTTACTCTAGCATAGAGTTTGTCTATCAATGTTTCATCATCCTTACAATCTTTGTATATATCAATCATTGACAAATTATTAGTTCTAATGGCTGTAATCATTACTAAAAAAGCATCAATAAGTAATAGATCAATTAAACTTAGATACTTATACTCTATACCTGTTTTTTTCAATATCTCAATGTCTTCAAATTTCATCTCTGGACTAAGAATATCTATATCAAAATCTATAGTAAAATCTATATTATAACTAAAATTAATGAAAAAAGACTTCAAATAATGAAGAAATTGATTAAAACTAATACTTGAATTCATATGAATGTCAATATCGCTCTGAACTAAAAAGCTATCTTTAGCACTTTTTTTATTTTCATAATTTAAATAATAAGGTAGTACTGCTTTATCGGTAGGAATAAAAATATTATCAAAATCTTCCAAATCTACTTGGATAGATAAAAAAGAATCTGTAGAACACTTGAAAATAAGCAATTTATATCCATTATTAATCTCATTGATATCCAAATTTGATATATCAGTTTTATTGAATATACACTCTTCTCTAATCAGTCGATACAGATCTGAGATTTCGATATTTGATATAGTATGATCATATACCAACATCACTTTTTGATACTTAGCTTTATCAATAATTAAATCCTTCAAATCATTTATTTCATTGCTATAAATTATTTTCATACCTTAATATTACCACGACTAAAACTATAGTTTTTAGCCAAATCGAACTAATTTTATACACTAATCACTTTTCCTGACGAAAAGATCGGCATTTTTAATATTAGTTTACTTTACATTTCTTATCGTTTTTGTTAAAATATAATCACGGAGGAAATAATGAAAGAGAAAATTATATCTTTAATAGCTGAAAAACTTAGCAAAAAGCCAGAAGAAATCACTGACAAATCTCGCCTAGTAGAAGACTTAGGTGCAGATAGTCTAGATGTAGTAGAACTAATCATGTCATTTGAAGATGAATTCAATATTACTCTTCCAGATGAAGATGTCGCTAAATTATCTACTATCGAAGACATTGTTACTTATATTGAAAATTTAAAATAGACCTATATTTAGGTCTATTTTTTATTATATTTATTTCTAATGACCCGTAATAATCCTATTATCAAAAATAATACAGCCAATATTGTTATTATCAAAAATATTATACAATGAATATTATTTTCAAGTGTAATATTTGGTATCCAACTCGAAAAATTTGCGTTGTAAATATTCAGATCATCTATCTCTTTCTGCACCATAGGATTAGATACATTTATAAACGATGTAATGACATATAAAATAGAATTAATAAATAATACAATACTAGTCTTTATGAATTTATTAACTTTCAAAAATCTTACACTTAACATTATGTTAAGCAGTAGATATATACTTAATACAATAGGTAATGCGATATTGAAATACCACTGTGTTGCATTATAATTAACACTAGAATAATTCTGTATAACCAAAAGCAAAATATTGAGCATTACAAAATCAATACCGATAGAAGCGAAATCATTATATTTCCTAATTTTAGAAAATATTTTGTATTTAGATATGTAGATCGGTGAAAATATAATCATCAATCCAAATAATATAGAAACGGCAGATACCCAAAACCAATTTCCATCGGTATAAGCACAACATACCCCTAAAAGTAAACACAATGCAAAAAACATTGATAGTGGTAATATTAGCAGTTTCTGTCTTTTAATCAATTTAGGTAGATTGGTAAAAGTGAATGCTAGCAATAGCGCAGACACCACAATCCAAAACCATGATAATGTCTTATTGATAGCCAAATCACAAATGAAACAAGGTATTAGCGCGATCGCATATGCAATGTAGAAAAACAAACTCCAAGACATACTAAATGCTCGCCATTTCTTTGCTTGCACTTTCTCTTCTCGAGATTCTCTATCTATACTTGCTGTGATTAGTTCATGTTCGGATACATCTAGCACTTCTGAGAGTTTAGGTAATAGTGATATATCCGGACGAGCAATATCTTTTTCCCATTTACTGACTGCTGACTCAGACACTATTAGTATTTTAGCCAAATCTTTCTGTGTCAAGTTCTTCTCGAGTCTTTTTTCTTTCAAAAAGGTACCAAAACTATTCATACTCATCTCCTATTCCTAATAAATATACCATATTAATTTAAGAATTGTATTAATTTTTGCTAATATTGTACTTGAAAATCATTCAAGTATAAATAAACCATATTCACTTTAATACATAGTTTGCAATTAGCAAATAAAAAAGTTGGACAACATTCCAACTATATTACTTAAAATTCTTGATCTAAATATGAGAACAACTTCTCAAAATCTGCATCTACTGTATAGTAATGAGTATATGCCATCTTTTTATTAGTATCTGGTATAACATAAACTGTGAATTTAGACTCACCCTCTACATCTTTGATTTCGAAGATTAAATCTCTATAGGTATAAGACTTACCATCACCATCCACAAATTTAGATTTACCTTCTTTAAGTGTTTGAGCTTCGTTGTAAGAATATCTCACATAAAAGTTATCGCTAGAAGGAGTAAGAGTACTTTTTTTAGTAGTGATCTTAGCATGCTTACCTAGATCTCCACTAAACATTGCTGTCAATGATTTCTCCTGACTAGCAAATTCAATCAAGTCAATGATTTCACTCTTCTGCTCTGCGTCTGCTCTGAAAGCAGAAGCACTACCAAATTGAACATAAATTTCATTTGGTGTCTTGGTAGATATACCATAATTAATATTAATGTTTGCCATCACGATCGTAGCTATGATAAGTATACCGATAATTGATAAACTAACGATCGCTCCTATTTTCTTTGCCATAATTTTCTCCTTGTTGATTGTGATTCGCCTGCATAATCAATAAGCGACAAGGAGAAATATCTAAATCTATATAATCTCCTTGTTGATTACCTATATGCATATTACATTATTTCTTAGATAAAATCAACTAAATTTAACCCTCTTTGTCTTCACCATCTGAATCAGGCTTGTCTTGTTCTGGTTTTTTAATACTAGCGATTTCTTTCTCTGCTTCTGCTTTGATATTGTCATAATCTTGCTTTGATATTACACCAGCTTTTGCTAATGCTTCTGCTGTCTCTAATCTACTATTAATATCTCTTGTCTTGTGCTCTTCTAATGCTTGTTGCTTAGCGCGCTCTTGATATTCTCTTTTTTCTTTTTCTTTCTTATCAATCGCCTGCTCTACTTCTTCGACAGATGCACCATTGAACAGCATATCAAACTCTTCTCCATAGATAGTCTCTTTGCTAAGTAATATCTTCTCTACTTTCTCGATCACTTCACGCTTTTCGTTAAGGATTTGCTTAGCTTTGGTATGAGCATCATCAATGATCTTACCAATTTCAATATCTATTTTACGAGCCAACTCTTGACTATATGGTACTTGCTTTTGATAATCTCTACCTACGAATATTTCGTCTCCTTCGCCAAAACTCACTAGTCCGATCTCCTCTGACATTCCCCATTCTGACACCATCTTACGAGCAATTTTGGTAGCACGCTCGATATCGTTAGATGCACCTGTAGTGATATCGTCTAGCATGGTTTCTTCTGCTGCACGACCACCTAACATCATAACGATAGTATCTAATAATTTATTTTTAGTCATATGTGTACGATCTTGTTCATCAAGAGTGAGTGTATATCCACCCGCATGACCACGTGGAATTATTGATATTTCTTGTACATTGTCACAGTTCTCTAAAGAATGTGCTATGATCGCATGTCCTGCCTCATGTATAGCAGTAATACGTTTGTCTTGTTCTGTTATTACTCTAGATAATTTCTTAGGTCCCATTAAAACTTTATTAAGACCCTCTTGAATATCTACCATAGTAATCTTGTATCTACCATCACGAGCAGCGAGTAATGCAGCTTCGTTTAATAAATTCTCTATATCTGCACCAGCGAGTCCACTAGTTAGTCTAGCGATTCTCTTAAAGTCCACATCTTCGCTCATTGGCTTATTCTTAGCATGAACTTTGATGACTTCTTCTCTGCCTTTCACATCTGGCAGATGAACATATACTTGTCTATCGAATCTACCTGGTCTAGTGAGCGCAGGATCTAATACATCTGATCTATTAGTAGCAGCGAGTACGATAATACCGCTATTAGACTCGAATCCGTCCATCTCTACTAATAATTGATTTAGAGTTTGCTCTCGTTCGTCATTACCGCCACCGAGACCAGCACCTCTCTGTCTACCTACTGCGTCTATCTCATCGATGAACACAATACATGGAGCATTGGCCTTAGCCGTATCAAATAGATCTCTTACACGACTAGCACCTATACCAACATACAATTCTACGAAATCACTACCCGAAATACTGAAGAATGGCACTTTACTCTCTCCGGCTACAGCCTTAGCGAGCAATGTCTTACCTGTACCTGGTGGACCTACTAATAATACTCCTTTAGGAATACGAGCACCTAATTCTGTGAATCTTGAAGGATTCTTCAAGAACTCTACTATCTCAGTCAATTCTTGTTTCTCTTCTTCAGCACCTGCGACATCTGTAAATCTAACATTAGAAGATACTACTAGTCTAGCTTTACTCTTACCGAATCCAAATCCTTTGTTGTTTCCAGACATAGATTTGAATAAGAATATAGCTATTACTATGATTACGATAATACTGGCATATGGCAGTATAGCGCTAAGCCAAGACTCACTCTCGAATGAATAATTCGCTTCGATTAGTACTACACCTTCTACCAATACTTTATTGCCATCAGCATCTGTAGTCCAATTATTTTGATCATCTCTAATACCTTGATTATACTCATCAATAAAGTCTACTAACGAAGTATAACTCATGTATGAGCAATAAGCATCGACTTTCTTAGGGAAGTCTTTCTCTTTCACTCCATCGACTTTACGAATACTCACAGTATAACCATATACGTCAATCTCTGCTACATCTCCAGCTAAGACTAACTCTTGGAACTCTGTATATGATATTTGTTTGTCCTTATTGTTGCTATTGACTACCCACAAGATAACGCCTACTACTAAGACTAATAGCAATGCGTATACTATGAGGGATTTCCAACGATTGTTTTTCTTTTTTTCCATTATTTACCTCAATAGTCTATATTATAGCATAAGTTGAAATTATTGACAAATATTTTTCAATATAAAATATGCATTAAAATATATTTTCAAGAAAAAAATATGCGATATTTTCACATTTTTTATAATTATATTGCCTTAGTCAGTCGCTTTATATCCTAGAAATTAATAAAATAGTAAAATCCAACAAAATTATATCAATATTGACATTATCAATATCTAAAAAATAGTAAATATTATATTATTAAAAAGTTTACAAAATAAATTATTTGTGCTAAAATTTAAGCAAGGGGAGTAAAAAAATG
>JAZOUZ010000065.1:0-16259 GCA_045658505.1 Candidatus Onthoplasma sp.
TGCTGTTTTTCAATGATACTTTTAATTTTAACTCCTTTTATTAGATTTTTGTATTAGATATTCGTGGCAGTATCAAACCCTTAATTTAGACCACTATCGGTCTATGGTCCTATTATATCAATGGCAGGAGCCATCGCAGCACCCATATTGTTTATATCATTGACACCATAGTCTATTACTTTACCAAAAGTTACCGAATTAATTTTAATATTGCTCGGTGTATTCGATACTACGCTAGCACCACCACCTGTAATAGTCCATTGCGCTGTTGGTGGTCTCTGATTGCCTAATTCGAGAGGAAATCTATATTGGCGCTCTGCACTACTAAAATGTGTACACGTACCAGCCACGACATTCTTCGCTAGTCCATTATCGATAAATATACTTGCTAACGCTAATGACTCTGCCATGGTAGCACACGCTGAATATAGACCTATAAAAGGAATACTCAGATCTCTAGCTGTATATGACGAACTGACTATTTGATTTAGTAGATCTCCGCCGAACAAAAAATCTATATCCGAAGTTTTTAATCCCGCTTTATCTATTGCTCCTGTAATAATGTTTTTTAATAACTTTCTTTCGCTTTTTTCAAATGTTTTTTCTTTTAATGTATCATCTTGAATCACATAATCAAAATACTCTTTTAAAGGACCTTTACCCTCTAATGGTCCGACCATACTATATCCTGCTAATAAATAAACATCATTTTTCATCTTTATAGTCTGCATACTCTCTCCTATAAAAACATTCCTATAAATCCGCATATGATAGAGCCGACTACTCCACATACTATTACAGGACCTGCTATAGTGAACATTTTGACGCATATACCATAGATAATACCTTCCTTCTTAAACTCTATAGCAGGACTAGATATAGAGTTAGAAAACCCGGTAATAGGTATTACCGATCCGGCTCCGCCCCACGCACCAATCACATCATATACTCCTATCCCTGTCAAAAAACAGGTAATAAATATAATGGTCATCAGCATACAAGTAGACACCTCACTCTCTGCCAATTCCGGATACCAAAAACTATACAAGTCAAATAACCCTTGTCCAATAGCGCATATCAGACCACCTAATAGAAATGCCTTAAATAAACTTGGCCAAGCTTTTGTCTTAGGAATTTTTGACTCCACATAAATATTAAAATTTTCATTTCTTTTCTCTTGATCCATAATAACTCCTAATTAATTATGATCAAGAATGCTTATTTTATAATGATAATTTTATAAATTTTAATATTTTTATTAGTTTTAGCCATACTATTGATATAAAAGGAGCAATATCATGCGAAAAATTATACCTATTTTAGCTATATCTAGTATTGGATTACTATTAAATGGTTGTAGTGGTCAAATGAATACCAATAATCTAAAAGACAATGTCGATACTTTTTTTACTTCGGTACAAGACTATCTAAACACTACTGAGACCCCTACTATCACTACCCTAAATAAATATGTGGTTAGTGTTGAAGACAACTTAGATAACGAAGAAGACACTACACCAAACGCCATAGAAGATCAAGAAATATCTCCTGAAGACGACAGCATCGAAGAGTATGAGAGCGATCAAAAGATAATCAATGAAGATAATACTATATCTGACAATATCCTTGATAGCGATGAAAATGAATCATCTAACAGGATCTCGACTCTATATTCCCTATCATCAGATATTGAAGAATCTTGCAATGAGTTTTGTAGGTTAAAAGAAGATATTACTGATGCAATTCTAGAAACAGAAAACCTACTTCTTAAAATTCAAAACAAAGATATAGAACTAACTACTGAACAAAAAATATTTCTACTAGAACAATCTAATCAATTAAAAACGCTCGCTCGAGAACTAAATAAAACTACTAATGAATTATCTTTTCAATTAACGGATTTGAGCAATCTACAACTCACTAACACTGATCCTGACACACTTAGTCTAAGATACTTAATGGTACTCAGCAATCTAATGAATGGAAACGATCTATTATCAAATAGTCTAATGTCGCTTAGAATGCTTAACAATATCTCATACCTTAATCAAATGAATGGAATGGATAATAATTCTGCTAAAATCCTATATGGATTTCAAAGAAACGACGAACCCCCGGTTATAAAAGAATATGTGATTAATCAAGATGGAGAAATTAGTGAAAATAGTATGGAAGTAGAATCAGACACAAACGAGCAAGATAATGAGCAAGATTCATATACTACAAATAGTACCACCGATCTAAAATCAAATATTGATACCTATGGTACAAATTATAAAAATATTGATACATTCTTCAATACAGCACTATTAGATAATGAATTTATGTATGGGGCTGGCGGATATCCAATGAACGGAATGTATGGAATGAATCCATATATGAATCAATACAATCAATATGCACATCAAAATCAACAAATTATAAATGACAACTCAGCAAATAATGATATAAAAAATAATAATATTGAAGAAAATGAACAAAAAAACGATAAAATTGAGCAAAAAAGAGTTAAAAAATCAAAATTTTCAAAAAATATTGATACTTATCGAAATGAAAATACCCCAGATCTAAAATCTAGGATATCTAATATTAAAAGTTCGATCAAAGGATTCTTCTCTAAGATTTCCCCTAACAAAGATAACATCAAGAATCCATTATATCGTGAAACAGAAGACTAAACACTAATATTGCTTCTCATATCTAATAATATTTTATTTTCTATTCGGCTTACTTGAACTTGGCTTATGCCAAGTTCTTTTGCTATTTCGCTCTGCGTCTTATCTAAATAATACCTCATAATTATTACTTGTTTTTCTCTAGCGGGCAATGTAGAAATCATCTCTCTTAACGCTAATTTGTCTACCATCTTCTCTAACGTGAAATCGTCAGACAATCGATCCATAATACACATTGAATCGTCATCTCCATTGTATTGCTCATTAAGAGATAATGGCGAAGTATTAGCTTCTAATGCCAAAATTATATCATTACGATCTAGATTTAGTTCACTTGATATCTTCTCTAGCGTCGGGTTCTCAGCATATAATCTAGAGTAATTTGATATATAATTTTTGACTAGCACTGCGTTGTGTTTAATGCTTCTAGATACTTTCACACTACCATCGTCTCTTAAAAATCTTTTGATCTCTCCTGCTATCATAGGTACAGCATAGGTAGTGAATTTCACATTAAAGCTAGGATCATAATTATTGATAGCTTTAATAAAACCAAGTGCTCCCAGCTGATATAGATCATCGTAGTCTACACCTTTATTTAGGTATCTCTTTATGATGCTTTTAATTAATGGAGAGTTGATCGTGATTAATTGCTCTTTCGCCAGATTATCGCCGTTTTTCGCTAGATCTAATAAAGTAAATGTCTCTTCATTAGTTAGCATCACTATAACCCCACTACATCATTTTCTAGCGATTTATACATGTTTACTGTTACACCATTTTTGCATATTACTTCTAGTTTATCCATAAATCCTTCCATTACAGTAAATCCCATACCGCTACGCTCTTCATTTGGTTTACTAGTATAAAAAGGTGTAAGGGCCCTTTCAATATCTTGTATTCCTATGCCATTGTCTGAAATACTGATAAATATCTTATTATCCTCTGTAGTAACTTTGATAGTAATATTCCCCATCTTATCAGGATAAGCATGGACTACCACATTGGTTACTGCTTCACTTACGGCAGTCTTAATATCTGTGAGCTCTTCTATCGTAGGATTTAATGGTAATATAAAGTTCGCTACTAAATTTCGTGCGAATGCCTCATTCTCTGGTATTGCTTTGAATTTTGCTTCTAATACATTTTTCATTTTCTCTCCTTATACAATCTTAGGCATGATCTCATACAGACCAGCCATTTTGAATATTCTCTCAGCATTTCTACTTGGATTAGTAATAAATATTGGTTTATTGCATTCTTTCATCTTTTTGTATCTTCCTATTAGCACTCCCACACCTGTACTATCCATAAATGTCATTTCAGACAAGTCCATGACGATCTGAATGAATCCCTTTTGCGTGTCTAATAATGTATCTAATGTCTTACGAACAGATTGAGCAGTATATTCATCTAATTCGCCACTAAGCATGATATATAACGTTTTGTTCATTATTCTTGATTTAACTTGCATATTTCTCCCCTTGACTACATTCTATCAAATCGCATGATAAAAAAAATAATAAGATTTGTTGAAATCCTATTATTTTTGTAGACTATTGTAGAGTTTAATTAAGAAGTATTGCTACCATAATCGCAATAATGATGAATATTGACGCTATCAATCCAAAGATCTTCCAGCCGTTTTTAGGTATAGCATTAATCTTCCCATTCTGACCATTCATTACTAATCTGTATTTCTTCTTTTTATTTTCAAGATGTATGAAGTATATAGGCAATAATGAATAATTATATTGGCATTCAATAATCTTCGTATCCAGATCCATTGTCAATACAGATTTTGCCGAGTACTTATTTACAATCTTATTTCTAATATTTGTGTCTAATATATTTCTAACTTTAAGATAACTATCTTCTAATGATCTATCTGGATACTCTAATATATATCCATTCATAAAGTCATTACTATATTTTACTGCCCCTTGATAATCATAAGGCAATATTTGATTGATTTCAAACTGTTTAATATTTGAATTAACCTCAATCGCCACATTATCTATATTGCAATCAATATTACCAGATACCGATACATTAATAATTTCAGTATAACTTCTACCATCTTTATCTCGCCGGCTCCTAGTATCTCTTAATATACCATTATAATCTGAATTTGACTTGATATCAAAGACATAACTATTAATATAGATACCATTGATCGAGTCTAATGACATATTTCGCAATACAGATCTATCTGAAAATAGTGATGACTTTATTTTCTTCTTAACAATCCCTAAAGCTTCTGACTTGTCAAATCCGAAAGGTATAATTGAATCAATAAGTAAATTCAACTTATTATTAGTGTCTATTATCTCACTATTACCACAATAAGGACATAAAGTCTGTGCATGATATTCATCTAACGCTATAGTCGCACCACAAGATACACATTTTATCTGCCTGAGTTTGCTAAAAGCATCATCATTAATCCTTGGATTTATTGCCTTTTCATCATATACTCGTTTCTTAAACCACGGTTCATACTTAATCTCAAATTGTGAACCACAATTATCACATATGTTTGCTTTATTTTTAGGACTAAATGTTATTATTCTACCACAATTCTTGCAATTATTCATTTATTTATTATATCAAAATTTCTTATATTTTGCAATCGTTAGACATACAAAAAATATAACCATTCCAACTAGTTATTCTAGTGAACTTAAATCGATCTCACTTTTAATAATCACTATAAAATTACATTTATATATTGTAGATGGGCAACAAAAAAACACCACATTATGTGGTGTTCATGGAGCTAGTGAAGGGAATCGAACCCCCAACCTGCTGATTACAAGTCAGCTGCTCTACCGTTGAGCCACACTAGCAAATTTCCTTAAATTAACCATTAAGGATGGTGGGAAGAGATGGATTCGAACCATCGAAGACGAAGTCGACGGATTTACAGTCCGTTGCATTTGGCCGCTCTGCAATCTTCCCATATACAGATCTCTTGTGTTTTCACATAAGAGTGGTGCCTCGAAGCGGAATCGAACCAGTGACATAAGGATTTTCAGTCCTTTGCTCTACCGACTGAGCTATCGAGGCAAGTGGCGACCTGTAGGGGACTTGAACCCCTGACCTCCAGCGTGACAGGCTGGCGCTCTAACCAACTGAGCTAACAGGCCATATTGAATCTAGGATAGCCTTTCGGCTGGTGGGCCTTCACGGACTTGAACCGCGGACCGACCGGTTATGAGCCGGTTGCTCTAACCAACTGAGCTAAAGGCCCCTATCTTTCGATATTGCCTACCGACATTCATATGTCAGTACGATATCTATTGTAACATATTTTTTATAAAAGTCAAACTATTTTTAAATATTTTTCAAAAATTTTCCTTTTATAATAAATTAATATAAAAGTCAATTTGACATAATTCAAATTGACTTTTATGGTCGGAGTGAAGGGACTCGAACCCCCGGCCCCATGATCCCAAATCACGTGCGCTACCAACTGCGCTACACCCCGATACTTGACTATATTACTACATTATAATGAATAAGTCAAGGTTTTTGATTAAATTTTATAAAATTTTATTGTTTTGTGAAGTTTTATTGAATGTCGATATTATAAATACTCTTTATGTTATAACCATGTAGGTACTATCTCAAAATTCTTTTTATTTAAATATTTAAGATTTGATTTACTTCCGAAATTGAAGCCTAAAAAATATGCAGTCAAACACATTACTTTACTATCATCTTTACCGTACTTTTGATCTCCAACAATAGCGTGTCCATAGTATGATATATGTGCTCTAATTTGATGGGTTTTGCCTGTTAGTAAAGTAGCCTCTAGCAAAGTATCATCGCCATCATATTTAATAATATCAAACTCGGTAATAATAGGATCATAACCAGACGTCTTTATCTCGCTAATCCATACCTTTGATAGGCTTGAGACTTTCTTTAGATACACGGTGCGCTTGATTTTAGTAATATCTACCCTACCATGAACTTTCAGAGCATATTTTTTAATTATTCCATTTCGTGTCTTGAATGCCGCTAATAATTCTTTCTCCGCCTTTTGATTAAGTGCGAAAATTACTAAGCCTTCAGTATTACGATCTATTCGATGTACAGCTATAGCAGATGCGAATTCTTGTCTAATTACAGCTAATAGATCCCTATCATTCTCGCTGACTACTTCTATGCCAGCACGCTTATTTACGACGACAATATTCTCGTCAGTATATACTACAGAATACCATTCTTTAGACTCTCTATTTTGATAAAAAACTACTATATTAGACTTAGCAGGCACAATCTCGTCTTGCTTTACTCTAATATTATTTACTTTGACATCTTTATTTTCGATAATCTTCTTGATATCTTGACGTGAAAGATTAGGCAATTCGTTACTAATTGCCTTAGATAATTTTAATTCTTTATCTATCTTAAACTCAATCTTATGCATTTATTTAATATATAGATCGTGCATATATTTAGCACTTATCTCTTGACTATCGCTAGCTTCGCTGACGATCCATGGATCAATATTCATATCCTTAATAGTCTTGATAAAGTCATCTAGATTTGGTTTACCCACACTGCCATCAGCCATATTCTCGCCATGCACTAAGTGGTGCAATTCGCCCTTGTCTCCATACTGGATAGTATACGCATGAAAATGAACTTGGTCAAATTTGTTAGGTAAGGCAGATCGTAATTTTTCTAATCTAATTCTAATATCTTCTATGGTCTGTATGCTACCAATTTCTCTAGCATGAAGATGTGCTATATCTATACATGGATAACAATATTCACATTCTCTGCATATCTCTATGATTTCATCTAAAGATCCAAGATTTGCAGTCTTACCTCCTATCTCGGGATAAAACTTTACATCTCCCATATCAATCTCATTGGTTAGATTATTGATAGCCTCAATTAACTGACGCACTGCTATACGCCTACCGCCTTCGGTATTATCATGACCACCACCTGGATGAAAAATTATTCTATTGACACCAATAGATTTTGCGAGTTCTACACCTTGCTTCATATATTCTATACTTTTCGCTACACTTGCTGTGTTTTTACTACCCAGATTAACGTAATATGGTGCATGGATAGAAAAGAAAATCCCTTTTTCTTGCTCAGCCTTTATGATTTCCTTATTGGCATCGGATACCTTAAAACCATATACGCATTGTATTTCATAACCATTAAGGCCCAAATTTCTCAGCCAATCAAAAAGGTCCTTAAACTTTCCTTTATAATTAGTCGGCACTCCTGCCACACCAAAAACCATACTTACTCCTTACATGAAAAACTAGACAAAGTTTTTGAAGAATTTCTCTCGCAATAACATAAATTTAGCATCATTGATTCTATAACTATTATTAATTCCTTCGTCAAACATTTTATTAAAATAATTAATTACTTTACTATCTTTGACTACACATACATTTTGTAGACTAGTAGCTAGATGTGCCCTATCTAAAGTATATGATCCATATAATACATATTCATCATCAATGTTAATTGCATTGAAATTGATATACCCATCATATAGATATACATTCGCGCCTAACAACGCCAACTCCTTAGCATACGCACGAGATGCATAAAATCTACTGCCGATATCTGTCTTAAGCGGAACCATTAATCTTACATCAATGTTGGAATTGATTGCGAAATGTAACAACGACATAATGCTCTCTGTAGGTATGAAAGATCTGAGTTCCATTTGAATTGATTTCTTAGCCATACATATAGCTTTAATTAGTAATAATTCAATATTTGACTCTATTTTGTTGGACACATATTGCATTACACTATCCGAACTAATATCATCTTTCTTGTATTCGTTATATTCTATGTATTTACCACTAGCAAATATTATATCTTGATGAAGTGATAAATTAATATTTTGTACCATATCGCCTTTAATCTTCATAATAGCGCTAGCAACTTCATTCTCTCCGCTCATTTGTCCTTTAGAGATATTCATATTGGCAATATAGGCAACTCTACCATCTATAACTATAATATTTCTCAAGTTTCCATATGTATTGCCTATTACATTTTTCTTACTAAATCTGTGTACTCTTACTCCTGCATTCTTTAAGGTTTTTTTCAGACCATGAGATATAGGACGGTCATACACATATTTGACCATCAAACCATCACCAGCCTTATCTATCAATATCTCAGCAATATCATTAAAATCTATTGAATTGATTTTTGATAATTCTATTAAAATATATTTACTAGCAGATTTTAATTCTTTTATTAGATTAGACTTATAATTATCATAGGAATCGAACATCTCGAATTGATTATTCTTAGTAGTTATAGAATCAAAAGCTAAAGCATTATGCTCTAGCAGTTCATCTTGTAATGATAATGATTTAACGTTTAATTTATGCCCTACTAATCCATTATATACTTCGTCTTCATGTTGCTTAATTAACAAAGAATGTCTCTTGTCATAATAAGTTTTTCTAGACAATAAATATATCACATACCCTATCACATGAGTAAACAAGAATAACAATGTCCATAAAATAATATTTTTAGGCTTATCTCGTTCAAAAATAATCATGACAGCCATCATGACAACATACATAATTATTAGTAATATACCAAAGAAAATATTCATATAAAATCGTTTTTATGATAACAAATATTCAATCATAATGCAAGTCAAAACTAATTATTTAGCAAAAATAATTGAAAAAAAGAAAATTTTATGCTATGATAATCATATGATTATGCTGATATGGCTCAGTCGGTAGAGCAATTGATTCGTAATCAATAGGTCGGGGGTTCGATTCCCCCTATCAGCTCCATTAAAAAATTAGAGTCGTCGGTACTCTAATTTTTTATTTTGATAATCAAACTATATTTTAAATCACTAGTAATGAAAATTAGTTTATCTCTAAATGAATTATTTTGTATACACTAGTGTCTAAGTTAAAAGTAACTATTATCTCTACTACTCCTACTTTCTTGCAATCTAATAATACCAGCCCATCTGTAATCATAACCAGACTAACAATAGTTTCGTCCTCTATCACTACACTAATATCTTGTGATACCTTTTGATTGTTCTTATCAAATACACTATATCCAAACGCATACATACCTAGCCCGGCAGACAACCCTAATGTTTCAAGACTAGGATCACTGATCTCTCCTGCAATAGAAGATGATATCTCTATATAATAATTTGGTTTATCTTTTACCAAAATCTCAAAAGAATATTTAATTTCTATATTATTTTGTGCAATGAAGATATCAATACTCGCTATACCGGATTGAGATGCAATAATTGAGTTATTACTAATTTTAATGTTTTCACTACATTCATATCTAATATCACCAGGATATTTGATGTCGAAATAATCTGATAACTTACTTGAGCCAACCTGCATACTAGTTTCTCGCTGAGAGATAGTGTCATTTTCTTCGTCTACTGCTATTAATACGATCTTTGCTTGCAAATCTTTCGAATCTGTATTTGGTACTTTATATATTAAGTTGTATTGCCCAGCTTTATTTACTGTTAAATTAGTGCCATCGAACTCTACATTACTAGGATCACTATTATATCTAGAAGCAATAGAATATGTTAATAAGCTTCTCATTTCAGCTGGTTCTACTGATACGAAGCCTTCTAACAATTTCACACTTTGCCCAACGTGTATATAAATCTTATCAGTATAATTGATTACAAGGTCAGTAGCATATATAGTTTTTTGATTATTAGTATCATCTTTATTCTCATCATCAAAACTATCTCCTACATTACCCTCATTATCTTCATAGTCTGTGGTTGGTGGTATTATATTATCATTTCCCCCTGTATCGTTGCTAGAATTATCTTCATTTGTATTATCATTCTTGTTATTATCACCAACATTGTCATTATTGTCACCGCTATTATCGTTTCCATTATCAGTATTGTCGTCTTTAGATGGATAATCTTCTGACATATCTTGTGGAGTATTATTAAAATAATCATATATCATTGGACGAAAAACTAGTAACCCAACTATCAAAGTTACCATAATCAAACAATATATAAAAAAGAAGGCAAGTTTTGCTTTCATGCCCTCATAATACTATACATTTGTCGAAATTTCAACATCTAAATCAAAAATAATTGACAAAATTTGTTAATTATACACTTTCTCTCTTTATATTAGTGATAATGTTTAATTTTCTAGCCTGATGATTAATATGCGAAATATATCCTTTGACTCTAGTATTCAGCTTATATATATGATGTGTCGCCACATTAGCTCTATCACTATTATCTTTAGTCACTGCGAATGCGGTCAAACCATTATCAAGCTTAATCACTGCGCCTGCTGACAAAATTTTGACGACTACTCCTTCAAATTCATCACCAAGTTTAATTGTTTCAAACAATTCTTCCATAGGATTTTTAGTTAGTTGTTTAATACCTATTGAAATTCTAGAAAAGTCCATATTAGTATCTAATACTTTAAAATCATATTCTTGATTTAACTGAACCGCTTCATTCATGTTATTGATATGATCATGTGATGCATCAGAAATTGATAGTTTAGCCTTTGCACCATTCTTCAAGAATGCAATAGCATACTTGTCTTCTATTTTAATGATTGTACCACTGATCACATCTCCAGGTTCTACCGGAGTAATATCTTGCTGTGCCAAAAGTTTGGTACTACATACAATAGATTTTTTAATATTATCTAATTCAATTACAATTGCATCGATTTCTCTATTTTTTAGAGAATCACGATCAATATAGTCCTGTGTGGTGCATTGAGAGAATGGTAAGAATACCCTGTATCCCATGAATTCACCAAGCAAGCCGGAATTATTAATATTGTCTACTTTGAATGATAATTCACTACCAACCTTTAGATTTTTTAATTTTTCTTTCTCTTCTAGTGCCTTATTGACATCTCTATGTGTGAGTACTAAGCAACCTTTTTCATCAATATCACCTGTTACCATTACTAAGATAGCGTCGCCGATTTTAAATGCTGGGTTTAGTTCCTCTTTAGGAAATACTCCTTCTTTTAGTCCACCAAGAGCTACTACTACTTCCTTCGCACCTATCATTACGATAGTGCCTGTGATAATGTCTCCTCTATGGTATTGTGTCATGCTAATATTGAAATCTTTCATTTTCATCTAGTTGTTGTCTCCTTCTAATAGCGAATTCATCTTTTCTACTATGAGATTAGCGAATTCGCTCACATATTCTTTGTCTTTCTTTCTATCTGGATCAGGATATATTGGCTCTCCTATATATAATTTAGTCAATCGAAAAACCTTAAATTTCCTACTATACATCATAGGTACTACAGGAGTCCCTGTACGAATAGAAAACATCGCCACTCCCTCTTTAGCACTGCCATCTTCCACCTTTGGAGTTTTGCATCTAGTACCTTGCGGGAATATACATATATTTTTTTTCTGACCGATGAGCCTAAATATCTCTTTTATTGCACCGGGATCTGCCTGACTCCTATCTACTGGCACAGCGCCGAAAGATCTGAGGCAAATTGATGCGAATTTTTTCTTAAATAATTCTTTTTTTCCTAAAAATCTATATTTTTTACCAAATGTAATGTCCATCATCACAGCGTCAAGATTAGACATATGGTTACACGATATGATATAATTCTGCCCTTTCAACTTCTTAATATTTTTCTTACCCAACTTTTTGATAGGAAAAAGTATAACGCATGGTAAAAATATAATGCTAAAACATATCCAAAATAACATCTTATTATCCTTTTAAGCTAGAGCCTGCCAAATACCCTGTGGACCAAGCTATCTGAAGATTGTATCCGCCGGTCAAAGCATCAATATCTAATACTTCACCTATGAAATATAAGTTTTCGACCAATCTACTCTCGCATGTTTTGGAATTTATCTCCTTTACATCTACTCCGCCTGATGTAACAATGCTTACATTTATATTATCTAATGATTTTATCGAAAAGTCAAATTTTTTAAGAGCATTTAGGAGTATCAATCGTTCATTTTTAGTAATATCAGCCATTTTTTTATTCTCTATTGCTAATTTTCTCATGAAATAATCTATAAGACTTTGTGGTAACAATGTTGCTAGATAATTCTTTAGATCTTTTTTAGCATATTCAGTCACTTCGCGCTGAAGTTTAGCATCTAACTTGTCTTCACTAAGTCCTGGTTTTAGATCTATATATAATTTAGTACCAGATATATTTAATTTATTAATCTTACTAGCCATTGTAAGTGCAATTGGACCCGTTAAAGAATTATATGTAAACAATAGATCACCTTGATGGGTAATATCTGTCTTGACATTCTTATACAATAATGCTACATTTCTTAATGCTAGGCCATTGAGTTCGCCAACATCTTCATTGACAACTATTGGACACAAAGCACTCTTAGGATCTATTATGTTATGACCAAATTGACGTGCTAAATCGTACCCAAATCTACTCGCTCCTGTACCAGAATACGACACACCTCCTGTGGCAACAATCAGCCTATCACTAGTGTACTTTAAATCATCTTTACACAATATATTGAATTTATTATCCAATTTACTTACTTTAATAATTTCTTCATTCAGCGATACGTCTACACCATATCGCTTCATAGTTCGCTCGAGTACTTTGATGACATCGCTAGATTTATCACTCACAGGGAATACTCTATCTCCCCGCTCTGTGCGAAGTGGTAATCCATTTTCTTCAAAAAAGTGCATTGTATCCTGTGGACTAAATGCATTCAGTGCTGAATACATAAACTTACTATTGGTAATAATATTTGCCATATGATTATCAATACTGCTATTATTGGTAAGATTACACTTACCTTTACCTGTTATATATAGTTTCTTTCCCAACTTCTCATTGTGATCTAAGACTATGGTGGAATACCCATTTCGAGCAGCAAAAATAGAAGCCATCATACCAGATGCTCCACCACCTATTATTACTACATCATAATTTTTCATCATATATAATGTATATTAACACAAAAAGATAATTTTGGCAATAAAAAAGACAAGTGAATACTTGTCTATTTTTTAAGAGTTCTTAGATATTTCATCTCTCTAGCATTAAGTTCTACATACTCGCCACGAGATAAACCACCTAATTTAATATCTCCGATCTGAATACGTCGAAGGAATATAACATTTTTACCAATAGAAGCAAACATTTTTCTTATTTGACGATTTTTTCCTTCAGAAATAGTTATATATAGCTTAGTTAACCTCTCGCCCAATTCTTTCAATTCAATACTACATGGTTTAGTAGTATAATCATCGATTTTCACACCGCTAGTTAATTTCTTTATCTCGTCATTTGTGATACCACTTTCAATATGCACTATATAAGTTTTAGACACTTCACTATTAGGTTTAGTGAGAATATTAGTGACATCACCATCGTTGGTGAGTATCAATAATCCTTCTGTATCATAATCAAGTCTACCTACAGGATAGACACGATGATGGACTCCGCGCATAAGGTCCATGACGGTCTTTCTATCCTTGTCATCTGATACTGTCGTAACGTACCCTTTAGGTTTGTTTAGTTTGTAGTACACCAATTTATTACTTATCTTGACTGGTCGATTATCAAAGTATACCACATCAGTGTCTTTAATATCGGTAGACAAATCTCTGGTGATCACACCATTGACCTTCACTCTTCCATCTAAAACGTATTCTTCTACTTTTCTTCTGCTGCCCAATCCGACTTGAGCTAAATATTTATTAATTCTCATTTATCCTTTCTTCCCATAGTATTTCGCTAATCTGCAATGTCTTTGCATCAATTAGTTTATCGATTTTATTCATTGTATACAATTTTAATGTTTTTATCAAGTCATTTTCAAAAAAAATTTGAATTTCCCCTATATTTTCTCCTATTTTTGCGTCGTTTAATGTAATATTATATTTAATTTTTATTTTTTCTTCTTCTCCATATTTTAAAGGATAATTAAAATCCTCATTCGTATATAAATATAATTTTCCATAATTTTCATCAATATAATATTCATTATATATTTCTTTATTTTTGTCAATTATTTTTGTATTTTTATAATTAATAAAACAATTATTTAATAAATCTCTACTTTCTTCGAACATAGGACCACAATTGAGCACCACGCAAACATATGTAGTATCATCACGCTCACACGAACTAACAAGACATCTTCCAGCTTTCTTAGTGAATCCAGTCTTCACTCCACAACAACCTTCTAGACTAGATAGTAATTTATTTTTGTTGGTCAAGTATCTTTTGTCGCTCATATTAGTTTCTTCGATCACATGAGATTTTGTTGATACGATTTCTTTGAATATTGGATTATTTAAAGCATAGGCGGATATCAATGCTAGATCGTATGCTGTGGTATAATGATTGTCATGATGAAGACCATGCGGATTCGTGAAGTTAGAATTATTAGCACCTATTTTATTTGCTAATTCATTCATCATTTTTGCAAACCCAGATACGTCGCCACCTACGAAACAAGCCAATGCAGTAGCAGCATCATTTCCGCTTCTTAGCATCAGTCCGTATAATAGATCTCTAACAGAGATCATTTCCCCTTCTCTCAAATATATCGAAGTACCTTCTACACCTATTGCGCAGTCATCTACTTTGATTATTTCGTCTAAGTCATCACAATGTTGCAATACAGTTATCGCAGTCATTATTTTTGTAGTAGACGCCATTGGCATTTGATCATTCATATTCTTAGAATATACGACTCTCTTACTATCTTTTTCGATGACGCACATTCCTTTAGCAGACGAAAGGCCTCCAGCGCTAACATAATCAATTTTTGATAATGGACAGATAGAAAAAATCGAAAATATAGAAAAAAATATCAAAATTGATGTTAAAAACAGTGTTTTTTTCATGATTTTTTACTCTCTACGAATTTTTTTAATACTTCTGCCGAATTTTTAATGAGCTCCAAATACGCGGTCGACTTATCCGCATGGATCAATTTAAACTTATTTTGACTCACTACAAAAAAACCTATTGGAGATACACTAAATCCCCCACCAGTACCACCCGCCATTGGAAAGTCTGCAGAATTTCTTTTAGCATTGAGATCATTGTATTCACCACCACCAGATACCAATCCCACACTTACTTTTGATATCGGGATAATTACAGTGCCATCTGGCATAGTAATAGCACTGCCTACCACACAATTAACATCAATCATCGCTCTAATCTTCTCAAACGACACATCAATCAATGCCTCTAATTTTCTACGTTCACCTAGATTTATATTTTCTCTTTTCATACTCACCCCATGTTTTAATTATTGTATAGACGAGGACATACAATATATCGAATACAGATATTCTCACAATCTGATCTAATCTCATATTAAATATATCTTCATTGTATTTTGGCTCAATCTTAGTGAAAATATGTGCTGATTTTTTATTGTTTTTTATCTTGGCAAATATTCCTAACGCAACAACATCTAACACTCCGCTGATCGTCGCTGTAGTACATGAATCAAGTCTATATCCAAAATTTGATGACACACCCAAAGACAAGTACTGTTGTCTAAAATATGCTT
>JAZOUZ010000066.1:0-9561 GCA_045658505.1 Candidatus Onthoplasma sp.
GAAAATTTAAAATTCGACAGATATGGTTATGCTCTCAAAGAGATATCTATGGATTATTACTATGGCGAAAACTTCTTGGTATACAAATTCGTAGACAGGCAAGATAACGATAACGAGATCGCAATTCCAAGCATCAACGAAGTAGTAATCAAGCAGAAAAACATACTAAAGATAGCTATTGATCTCATGCATATCTTCACTGACGAAAAATTGACTATATTGAGTGCTTTGCCTGATGAATTAGTTGCAAATAATAAATTAGTCTTAGCTAAACAAGACAAAAGTAAAGAATATAGAAATGTATTGAATAAGAAAATTACAAGTTATATCAATGAACACGCACAGAGTGCAGTACAAGCATAATAAAGATCAAAAAAATACCAGAATCTTCTGGTATTTTTTATTGTGATAACATTATATTTTCATGGTAATGAAAAACATTTTACTTTAGCCTATTCTTCGTCCCCTTCTTCTATCAACTTTTGATATACAGTTAGAACTTCATCAATAATTTTATCATCATTTACTACAGTTAGATCTCCTGCTTCTTCGTCTATTTCGAAAAGTACACCTTCTCCTTCTGCCACTCCTTGCATTGGAGTCAAAGGAATAAGGATTGCATAGAGACCATTAGTACGCTCTAATGGAATGACTGCGATTTGTTCAAATTCTATTGGCTTATTCTGATCATCATATAATACAATAT
The DNA here is from genome assembly GCA_045658505.1 of Candidatus Onthoplasma sp. Lineage (GTDB taxonomy): Bacteria > Bacillota > Clostridia > Christensenellales > UBA1242 > Onthoplasma. The sequence continues at coordinate 707 of JAZOUZ010000066.1, forward strand.
TGTCTGTATTCTTCTCATCTAATATTTGCTCTACTGGATTCTTTGCTTTCATAATTATCTCCTTTTATCTATTACCATCTAAGTAATCTTGCAATATAATTGATGCGGCTACGCTGTCGAGTTTTTCCTTTCTCTTTTTCCAATCTCTTTCGGTCTCTTTTAGCATTTCTTCAGCCATTACTGAAGATAGTCTCTCATCTACGAAGATTATGTTGACATCTATTGACTGTTTAAGTCTATCCATGAATGCTCTAGTCAATTTCGCAATATCCTGCTCTTCACCCTGCATATTCATCGGTAAGCCACATACAATCTCATCTACTTTTTTCTCTTGGATAAGTGTGAGTAAATATTTAATATCTATCTCTTCGCCTTTTCTCCTATAAGTCTCGTATGGAGAAGCTAAGAACTTAGTATCGTCAGACAAAGCTATGCCTATGCGTGCCATGCCAAAATCAATTCCCATTGCTTTCATATTTTTATAATAACATAAATTCTTAAATTTGTAAATAAAAATCCATTATCAATAAACAATTTTTATAAAATATGAAATCTTATGTTAATAAAAAATCCTTAGCGATGCTAAGGATATAATCATTAATCTTCTTGTTTTTTCTTTGCTTGAGATTTTATCTCGTCTTTGATGTCGTCCATGATTTCTTTGCTTTTTTCTACGCCTTTGTCTACTGCTTCAGCAAAAGGTTTATTAGTCTTGCAAACAATAGAACCTACGACGAATCCAATACCCATACCGATTAATAATTCTTTCATAACTATCCCTCCAAGAATAGTATCTGTAGAATAACATAATTAATGCAATATGTTAATTGTCAATTTTTGCCATTTTCTCTTTGTAATCACTGATGGCCAAACGCATACAATCTACACAGAAATCAATATTAATCTCGCTATCGTCTTCTAATGATTTCTTAATAGTGTATGGATCAAGGAAGAACATAGAGATCATCTTTCCTTTGACCATTTCAGTCATCTGAGCACATATTGCCATAATATATGGAGTGGCCTGAGCTCTAAACTTACAATCTACAATAATACCACTATCTATTCTAAGAGAAAATTCGACATGCTGGCTCTCATCTTCATTGTATAGATCTGCAATACCATCTGGCTTAGAGATTCTACCGGTATTCTTAGGATTATTGAATAAATTTAACATCATCTTATTAAGCATTGTTGCCTCCCTTTCTCTTTCTGATCTTCATGCCATAAGTAGAAGAGTAAGATCTTAGCTCATCTACTGAACGCTTAATAATAGCAACCGCCTTATTTAATTCTTCATATGAATTATTCTTACCTAAACTAAATCTAACAGTTGCCTTAGCATTATCATTGGATAATCCGATAGCCTGCATCACATGAGATACCGATATACTATTAGTAGAACAAGCACTACCGGTAGATACTGCCACACCATTCATGTCTAATTTCATAAGCAAACTCTCACCATCTACTCCTATAAATGTAGCAGATATAATATGTGGAAGTTTTTGTCTAGTATCTCCATTGATGATCACATTCTCTACGTTAGTAGTTAGTTGCGTAATGAAATACTCACTCAAAGCTCTAAGTTTAGCATTGTTAGCACGAATATCTCTGTATGCTACTTCACTAGCCTTTGCGAATCCTACAATACCTGCAGTATTAGTAGTACCAGCACGCTTAGATCTCTCTTGATTACCTCCGAAGATGATTGGTTGGATTTTGGCTCTATTAGATACATACAAGGCACCTACACCCTTAGGTCCATATATCTTATGAGCAGATATTGTCATAGCGTCTATACCTAAGTCTTCTACGTCCATCTGCATATGACCATATAATTGTACTGCATCAGTATGGAATAGTATACCACTCTCATGTGCGGTGTGTGCTATTGCTTTAATATTTTGGATAGTACCCAATTCATTATTAGCAGACATAATAGATATTAAGATTGTACTAGGTTTGATAGCACCCATGAGTTCTGCAAAATTAATAAATCCGTGTCTATCTACATTTAGATATGTTACTTCAAACCCATGATGCTCTAAATATTTACACGCCTCTAATACTGACGGATGCTCTATCTTGCTAGTGATGATATGATATCCCTTACCCTGATTAGCATACGCCAATCCAATGATAGCCCAACTGTTAGCTTCACTACCACTGCCTGTAAAATATATCTCATTGGCCTTAGCATTAATACTCTCTGCTATAATATCTCTACTCTCGTCTACCAAATTAGATGCTTCTCTACCGAATGAGTGAATAGAAGAAGAGTTACCATATGTATTATTGTACACGTTTACCATAGCATTCAATACTTCTGCACCTATATTTGTGGTCGCCGCATTGTCTAAATAAATCATTTCTTTGTTCATAAACTTTCTCCGTTAAGTATAATTTATCACTTATCAATAAATTTGTCAATATGTAATCAATAAATTGATTAAAAAGGAAATCTTCTAAAATCTATCATAATGCTAAATTTTTGTCAAGAAAAAAGAGCTATCACGCTCTTAATCTTCATCTATATCTGCCTCAGCACATCTATTCACAAAATCTACTATATCATCAAATGTATTTAATCCTACTAGACTATCTACTTTCTGACCATCTCTAAAGCAAACTAACGTAGGCACGCTGAATATTCTATATCTCTTGGCTATTTCTTCATTCTCATCTACATCTATATTATAGAAATCAACATCAGGCATCTTCTCAGCGACTTTCTCAATAATTGGTTTTAGCATTCTACAAGGCATGCACCATGTAGCAGAAAAATCAATAACAACCAATCCTTCTGAACTATTGATAATGTTATCAAAATCTAATTCGTTCATATTACCTCCTATATTAAAATATCATTCAAAATTTTAGCACACATAATGCTAGACATATTCATTACATAGTATACCACACTTCCTATAATTTGGCAATCAAATTTTAATGCTTTTTGTTTAGTGTAACAAACATTAAGTTTCTTAATTCCCTCAGTAGCACAATACTTACGAATGATTTTAGCTATAGGATCATAACTAGTTTTTGATATATCAGCTATTTCAAAACTAGGAATACCTATATATCTATTACCGGCGCCCATTGCGGATAATATTGGAATCTTATGTTCATATGCATACTTAACTAGCGTCTTCTTAGCAGAAATATCGTCTATACAGTCTACTATATAGTCATATTGATCTATATCTAATTTGAGAATATTATCTACTGATAATCGAATATTATACTTCCTAACCACTATGTTTGGATTGATATTTAATAATTGCTTCTCTAACGCGTCTACTTTATATTCTCCAATATTCGTATGATCAGCGACTAATTGACGATTGATATTAGTAATATCTACCTTATCAAAATCCATTATACTTATATTTCTGACCCCTGAGCGAGCGAGCATATGCACCAACGCGCTGCCTACACCCCCAACTCCTACCACAAGGATACGAAAAGACGACAGTCTATCCAACTGTCTATCTTCTAACATCATACTAAATCTATCTAAAAACTTTGGATTATAAGACATACTTCTTGTAATCATTAGCATGTAATAGATCCTTCATTGCATTCTCTACGAAAGGTTTATCTACTACTACCTTTATCATAGGATTTTCATCACTGGCATTGAAAGAAATATCTTCTAATAATTTCTCCATAATAGATTGAAGTCTTCTAGCACCGATATTTTCTCTATTCTCATTCTCGTTGACTGCCAAATCTGCTATAGCGTCAATAGCATCTTCGGTAAATTCTAGATCAATATTGTCTACGACTAATAATTGTTTGTACTGATTAGTGATAGCATTTTGTGGAATTGTAAGAATCTTTTTGAAGTCATCTTTACCAAGACTATCCAATTCTACTACAATCGGGAAACGTCCTTGCAATTCAGGTATAAGATCACTCACGCTAGCAATATGAAATGCTCCCGCCGCTATGAATAGAATATAATCGGTATGAATTACACCATATTTAGTATTCACCACACTACCTTCTACTATAGGCAGAATATCTCTTTGCACTCCTTCGCGTGATACATCTTGTCCATGATTTTTCTTAGCTGCAATCTTGTCTATTTCATCAATGAAGATGATACCCTCTTGCTCAGCGCGGAATATTGCCTCTTTATTGATAGAGTCTGCATCTAACATTTTGTCGCACTCTTCGTTGATCAATAACTCTTTAGCACGGCCTACTGTCATCTTCTTCATATTTCTTGGTTGCTTGATTACTCCACCGATGATTTGTCCAATATTAATCTCTCCACCAATGCCATCCATTAAGTTAATTGGCTTTGGTTGTTCTTTTACTTCTACTTCTATACTGTCATTATCGAACTTACCAGCATGATAGTCTTCGTAGAATTTTTGACGAAATTCTTCTGTATCTTCCTCTTCTGGCTTACCTGCTTTCTTCAATGGATACAATAGATCAGTAATCTTCTTGTCTACAATTACCATTGCCCTATCTCTAATCTTAGCAGTGTGTTCAGCTCGAACGATTCTAATACTAGCTTCGACCAGATCTCTCACCATGCTCTCTACATCACGACCAACATATCCTACTTCGGTATATTTAGTCGCTTCGACTTTCACGAATGGCGCGTTGACTAATTTAGCTAATCTTCTAGCAATCTCAGTCTTACCCACACCTGTAGGTCCTTTTAGAATTATATTCTTAGGCGTGATCTCGTCTCTAACATCTTTAGTCAAACGACTACGTCTATATCTATTCCTTAGAGCAATAGCTACTGCACGCTTTGCTTTCGCTTGTCCAATAATGTAATTATCTAAATTTTTTACTATCTCTTTACAATTCATCATATTACACCTCTTCTACCACATAATTGGTATTAGTGAATACACAGATATCTGAAGCTATCTCCATTGATTTGAATGCTATATCTCTAGCAGATAACTCAGTATTGCGAAGTAATGCTTTGGCTGCTGACAATGCATAGTTACCACCACTACCGATAGCGCATATACCATCGTCAGGCTCTATTACATCGCCTACACCTGAAATAATAAGTAGAGTTTCTTTGTCCGCTACGATCATCATAGCTTCTCCTGTCCTACCGCCATTTCTTACGCTTCTAGCATATTCGATAGCACTTCGCATTAAACTCCCACTGTATTTATTGAGCATCTTCTCGAACTCTTCACTCATAGCGAAAGCATCGGCTGTGCCACCTGCGAATCCTATTACTACATTATCGTTATATATTCTACGCACTTTTCTAGAGTGTCCTTTGAATATTATTTGCTGTCCAAGAGTAACTTGTCCATCACCTATGATTACAGTCTTATTGTCTTTCTTGACTGCTAGGATAGTCGTACCTCTAAATTGTTCCATTCTATTCTCCTCTCAAATAATCTTGTATCGTCTGTATAGATCTATCTCTATATGCGATATATCGCTGTTTTTTGTCCCTTACTTCTATAGGATTTAGTATTCCGAAGTTAGCATTAATAGGTTGAAAACCATCAACATTAGCGTTTGCTAAACAATTATATAGACCGCCTATTATAGTGTCCGCTGAGAAACTAATTAGTTCACGCCCTTCTAACATATTGATAACATTGATGGCACAATACAATCCGCTCGCTATACTTTCAACATAACCCTCTACTCCGCTTAGTTGTCCTGCTATAAATATATTATTGTCTACTTTCAATCTAGAATACACATCTAGACATTTTGGGAAGTTGACAAAATGATTAGTATGCATTACACCATATCTTAAGAATTCGGCATTCTCTAGACCTGGTATCATGCGGAATACTCTCTTTTGCTCACCAAAAGTGAGATTGGTCTGAAATCCTACCATATTATACATAGTAGCTTCATTATTTTCTTTTCGTAACTGCACCACAGCATATGGACGCTCGCTAGAATGCGGATTATGAATGCCTACTGGCTTCAATGGTCCAAATCGAATACCATCTACTCCGCGCTTGGCCATTATCTCTATCGGCATACATGACTCGAAAATATTATTCTTCCCAAAATCATGTAGTTGAATAGTCTGTGCATTGATTAGTTCATTATAAAATGATAAGTACTCGTCTTTATTCATAGCACAATTAAGATAGTCAGCGTCGCCCTTATCGTATCGAGATGCGAAGAATGCCTTAGTCATATCTATACTATAAGCAGATATAATAGGTGCAGCCGCATCATAAAAATACATAAAATCACTGCCGACTTTATTCGCCAATGCGGTACACATTCTGTCTGTAGTTAGTGGACCTGTAGCAATAATTGTAATAGCGTCTGGATCAAAAGAATCTACTTCTTCACAATGAATAGTGATATTCTCGTGTGATTTAAGGATCGAAGTAATCTCTTCAGCGAATGCTTCCCTATCAACTGCCAATGCCTGACCAGCCGGCACTCTATGCTTATAAGCTACATCTAGTAGAGTACTACCCAACATCGATAATTCTCGCTTGAATACACCAGAAGCGGTCGTGTCATCATCGCTCTTTAATGAATTGCTACACACAATCTCTGCGAAATTCGTATTGTGATGAGCGGGAGTCATCTTCTCTCCCTTGATATCATATAGATCCACCTTATATCCATGATTAGCGAGATAGATCGTGCATTCGCTACCTGCTAATCCGCCACCTATAATATTAATCTTTGACATAAGTGCATCCTTTATTATTACATAATATTGATACTTTGTCCTTACCGAACTTTTTGTACAATACATTACCACACATTGGACAAGTCTCGCTCAATGGCAGATCCCACGATATATAATCACACTTAGGATAATTATCGCAGCCAAAGAATAATTTTCCTTTCTTACTATACTTAGCAGATACTACTCCTTGACATTTAGGGCATGTGCCTGTATCTTCTACTTGATCTGCATTAGTAGGATTGATATTCTTAGTGTTCTTACATTTAGGGAAATTAGAACATGCTAAGAACTTACCAAACTTACCCTCTCTATATACCATCATTGCACCACACTTATCACACTTCACATCGCTAGGCTCTGGTGCTGCTTTCGGCATACTAACGCCCATCTGCTTACTAGCATAATCTAATCTATCGCTAAAGTCGTGGTAAAAATTATCTACAATATCTTGCCACTTCTCTTTACCTATCTCTACATCATCGAGTTGCTTCTCCATATCGGCTGTAAATTTGATATCCATTACATTAGTAAAATACTCTTCTAAGTATTTGGTTACCTGTATACCCAATTCGGTAGGCACTAGATTCTTCTTATCAGTCTTAATATAATCCCTATTAAATAATGTCATAATAGTAGCAGCGTATGTCGCTGGTCTACCTATACCTTGTACTTCCATTTCCTTGATAATAGAGTCCTCTGTGAATCTCACAGGTGGCTTAGTAAATTTTTGTTCAGAGGTTGTTTTATCTTTAGTTAATATTTCACCTTCTATTACGTCTGGTATATTAATGCCACTCTTCTCTTCTTCTTGATCTTTGAATACCTTAGTGTATCCGTCGAATATTAATGCTTTACCTGACGCACGGAACTTATAATCATTCGCTACTACGTCTACGGTAAGACTATCATATTGAGCCATACTCATCTGACTCGCTACGAATCGCTTGTATATTAATGAATACAACTTATAATATTGTTCATCAATCTTACCTTTTAGATATTCTGGTGTATACTTTAGATTGATTGGTCTAATAGCTTCGTGTGCATCTTGTGCATTACCTTTAGTAGAATACTCATTGAATTTTCCCGGATGATATTTCTCACCATAATTTGATAAGATATATTCTTTGGCCATCATCTGTGCATCAATACTCACACGTGTAGAGTCTGTACGTATATAAGTAACTAATGCGGTCTTACCTTCTCCTTCTATCATCACACCTTCATATAATGATTGAGCACACTTTGTGTATGAATTAAGCGTCATCTTTAGTTTCTTGATGGCATCTTGTTGTAGACTACTAGTAATATATGGTGCGGGAGCTTTTGAATACGCTATCTGACGCTTCACATTATTTACTACATATTCAGCATCTTCTACTTTAGATAAAATCTCGTCAACTTTTTCTTTATTAGGTATTTCTAGTTTCTTATCTTTGTATTGTATTAATTCTGTTTTAAATGTACTATCACCTTTCTTTAACTCAGCATGTACATTCCAATACTCTACCGGCACGAAAGAATTGATCGCTTCTTCCCTATCTACTATTAATTTTAGTGTTACTGATTGTACTCGTCCTGCACTTAGTTTGCCCTGAATCTTCTTAGACAATAATGGACTAAGCTGATAACCTACTATACGATCTAATACTCGTCTTCCTTGTTGGGCATCTATTAGTTGATAATTTAATGGTTTAGGATTAGCGATGCTTTCTTGGACTGCTTTCTTACTAATCTCATTGAAAGCAGTACGAACAAGTGCATCTTTATCTAACTCTAGTATTGTGGCTAAGTGCCACGCTATAGCTTCTCCTTCTCGGTCCGGGTCAGTCGCTAGGTAAATAGCTTCTGCCTCTTTAGCTTTCTTCTTTAGGTCATTTACTATTGCTTTTTTCTCTGGGATAATCTCATAAGTCGGCTCATAATTATTCTTGATATTAATAGCGAAACTCTTGGCTGGTAGATCTCTAACATGTCCCTTGGTCGGGAAAACTAAATAATCACTTCCTAAATATTTTGATATCGTATCTTTCTTACCTGGTCCTTCTATAAATACTAACTTCATTTTCTTACTTATCTCCTTACGACATTATATAACTATTATTAGCAAGTTTTGTGATAGTTCCGTTCATCTCTAATTCTATTAAAATAGTATTAAGATCCTTAGCTGTCATGTGCG
>JAZOUZ010000067.1:0-4333 GCA_045658505.1 Candidatus Onthoplasma sp.
CATGATGTATTGCCAGATAATACAAAATACATATCACTTGAATTGAATGCTAATAAACTAAAATTTGGATATGTCAATACTAAATGTTGAGGATGTTTAGGAAGACTACTAATAATAGCATTAGTTAATTGAAGCTTGAATATAGGACGAGCGTTCATATGCCCGCATGGCTCTAACCTATCAATATCTTCTACCAATTTGATAGTAATCTCATCTGCCTCCATGCTAAAATCATAGGATTTAGTAGGCAAGAAATCAACTTTGTTTAAATTCGATGCGACATATTCATTAGTAAGACGAACAAATTCATCATAATGTTGTACGTCAAATGTCAAGCCTGCAGCCATTGGATGACCGCCAAATTTAGTCAATAGATGATTCATGCTACTTAGAAGAGTATGAACATTAACTCCGTTGACACTACGACAACTACCTACTAACTCATTGCCAACCTGACTAAATAAGAAGGTTGGACGATGATACTCTTCAGCAATTCTAGCGGAAACTATACCTAAAATACCGCTATCCCATTCTGGACTTGACATAACAATCGCATTGATCTTAAATATATCCATATGATTCAATTCAGACTTCACATCATTGTATACTCTGTCGCATAATTGTTGTCTTTGTACATTATAGTCTAATATTTGAGTACAAATTTTCTTTATCTCTAATGCATCTTCAGCGAGATATAATTCTAGACTTGTGTTTGCGGAACCCATTCTACCACTTGCATTAATCTTAGGCGCCAATTTGAATGCTATATCGCTTGCCTTACAACTAATGGACAATCCGCATTCCTGCATTAGTTTTTGCACTCCGATTGGTAAATTTTTTAAGTCCTTGAGTCCTAATGCTACTATTGCCCTATTCTCATCTACTAAGTCTACAATATCTGCAATAGTCGCTATAGCACATATAGGTAAATATTTACTCGCCACACTCAATCCTGCTAATGCTTGTACCAACTTTAGAGCGACACCTGCTCCGCACAAACAATGGAACGGATACGCTTCGCTACACTTTGGATTAATAATCAAACAATCAGGCAACACCTCACCACACTCATGGTGATCAGTTACAACAATATCAACGCCCTGACTCTTTATATATTCTACTTCATCTACCGCAGTAATACCGCAGTCAACAGTGATAATTAGATCGGGCTTAGCTATTGAAAATATCTTATTGATCGTATCAATAGTTAATCCATAACCATCTTCGTATCTGTTAGGCATATAATTAGTTACTTTCGCTCCTACCGACTGAAAATATTTAATTAGTATAGCACTAGCACTAATACCATCTACATCATAGTCCCCGAATATTAATATGTTACTATTTTTCCCAATATGTCTCTCTATTAGATCTACAGTATCTTGCATGTCCTCAAACATAAAAGGATCATATAGATCCATAATGCTTGGATTTAAATATTTCTTTAGTTTGTCCTGAGTATCTATCCCTCTAGAATATAAAAGATGAATAAGATGACTATCTAAATTAAACAAGTTTGCCATCTCTACTATAAATTCATTATTAATATTTTTATCTAATGTACATACATATTTCATAATTTTTCCAAAACTTTTAAGAGAAAAAGCCTTTCTTCCGAAAGGCTTCTGACTAATCTTTATTTTCTTGAGTTGTTTCTGTAGATTTAACCTTATACGCCTTCTTGCAATGAGGAATCAAAATGTTCCAAACAAATGGAATAATATACCATACTACAGCTAGCAATACTACCGCTAAGAACATGATATTAAGTGAAATATACTTAAGCGCTGTAGGAGCAACCATTACAAATAATACACCCATGAGCAATATAGCAGTACTCACTACGCACATTCTAAAGCGAGAATGTTTCATAGCATCTTTCATGCAGTTAGCATAATCTCCGGTACCAAGCCAACTAGTAGATCGCATTCTTTCAAACATATCAATAGCAAAATACATAATCACAACATTGAGCAATATTAACATAGCAAAATAGCTCATACCCACTGTCAATCTCAATATTGTACTTAATGCTATATATCCACATGTACCGATTACTGATGCAGATATAATACTAATAGCGCTTGCGCCATTATATCTAAAATAAGCAAATATGCTAACGATTACCAACAATAATAATATCGCTGTCGCAGTATAAATATAATCACTCGCCTTCACTTCAGGAGAAACTTCTACATGATCAGATATTAGATCTATCGATATATTCAATTCTTGAGCAATAGAGTTATTCATTAGACTGACATCTTCAGCAGATACATGAGACATATATCTAACTATTACCTTACTATTATCTCCTTCTCCAAATAACGATATTGTATCACAATCTCCGTCATATTTATTCACTTGTGAATGTATTTTATTAGATATAGAATCAAAATCTTTTCTATCTTCTGCTGTGATTGTAATACTGAACTCATTGTATCCAGATATTTCATAATTGGTATTCATACCAAATATTAATCCAACTATCAGTCCAACTATCAAAATACTAGCTAATACTATAAGCCATATCTTATTTTGATTAATATATGACTTTACTGATTTATTAAAATCTCTATTAAGCATTCTTGCCTCCTTTGTGGAAGTTCAATTTCTTACCGTCTGTATTATTCAATGCTAAATACATCTTAATAAATAATCTCATTAAAGCCATTGATACAAATGTAGAAACTATTGATGATATAAATATAATCCAACCGAATGATTGAACTGCCATAGTGGGCATTAATAAGCACACCAATCCAGCAACTAATAAGAATGCATTAATAAACATAGTACGAGCTAGAGATTCTCTCATCGCCATCTTAAATGCCACATATAGTGGTGTGCCACTCTGATAGTGGCTCTTAGCTATATCAATTATATGCATAATGCCCTCTACTGCCAATAATAGCGCTACCATCATACCAATAATACCGCCAAAGTTAACATGAACGAAAGGTATAGATTGGATCAAGAATAGGCTAATTACTACGAAGAATAACATTGCAAAGCTAGAAACCAATCCCATGTGTCTATATTTCACTATCAACAAGATGAATAATGCAATCATAAATGCAAACATAGCCACACCTAAGAAAATATTAGCAAAACTACCTTGTCCAGCAGATACCATATCACATTCGATCTGAGTTAGCTCTAATCCTAGCATACCCACCCTAATCTGATTGACACAGGTATTAGTAGTCTGCATGCTAACAAAACTGTCACTAGTAAATGAAATTATACCTTCTTCTGTAATATTTCCTTTGCTGATAGATCCGAATTGTTGATCTCCAATATAAATGTATATATCGCCTTCTTCAGATTTCTCTACCATTGTAGACTTGTATTCATCATCGAACTCTACTACTACGCAATATGTCAAAAGTCCTGTCTCAGGATCGTTGTACGATGTAGCATATACTTTAGATATAGACTCACTCTTAACAAATGGATCACTACCATCACTATTTTTAGAGAATCCAATAGATTGAGGATTTCCTACCAAGTCTATCAATGTATTTTTCTCTTGTGTAGTAAGAATATTGCCAATATTTAATAAAATGCCATCTTCTCCATACTTCACACTAGATACATCATAATACCCTTCTTTATTGACAATGTCAGACAGGTCTCTAATCACATCATCTCTTAGTTCGTCATAATTAAGTTTAGATTGTCCTTCTGGAACTTCTGCTCTATATACTATTCTAAGTGAACTATCTATGTCGTTACCTAATCTAATATTACTAATGAAGTTAGAATAAGAATAATAGTTACCATTTACGCTTAATGGATATGTGAAATTGACAAAACAAGCAACTAAACATATAACTAAAACGATAGCGAATATGATAAACAAGTTAATAGAACGTTTTTTAGTCATAAATTCTCCTAATTCAAGAATTATTATATCCAAACATGATAAAATTGTCAAACAATAAACTACCAATTAGATAAATAAAATTAATATATTGGCCTAATTTTTGACTAAAAAATTCGCAGATATACATTTTGCGAATTTTTTCTATAATATTTACTTAATCTATATAGATTTTTTCCTAACCAATTTAATAATTACAGCTGATATCAGAGATACTATCACCGCATATGATATATCAAATATTGTAGTCATGTCCCATACTATACCGCCACTCAATATCGAAAATATCAAAAAACTCACCAAAGCATAAATTAATCCTGTGAATATTGATCGTGATAACAACTTAGATGCGTTCACCTTATTCACGCACATTATCATAAAAAATATTGATACACCAATAATTGCATTGTTAATATAGTCTATGGTAAGAGACGATATATCTACCCA
>JAZOUZ010000068.1:0-14111 GCA_045658505.1 Candidatus Onthoplasma sp.
CGTTTTTTATCCGCCTCAGCCAGTGTCAACACTTATTTAAAGTGTAATTTACTCACGAATTTCACACTTCCAAACACATTAAATCTTCAAAATTTGACTGTATGGAAAATGTTTGTAGTTTTGAAGTTAAAAGGTTAAAACTTTAAGATTTGTTTTATATGGTTTGCGCTTTGGGTTCGCCGTAATAATGTTTTTTCATACTAATAATTTTACTTAATTCTGAAATAATAAAATTAATTTGATGTATATTTGTCCCTTGTTCTGTAATTATTGGATATACATCTTTCGTTATAAATGTATATAAATTTTCTTGTTCCATGTAAAAAATGTCACTTGGAATTTGAATATTACAATCTTGTTTTAACAAACTAGAATTTTCTCTTAAAACTAGTTTTACATAATCAATTAAAATTCTGGGTGATCTTCTATCATTAAATGGTTTCATGTTCTTCTCCTTATTTAAATTCAGTATATCATAAATCTTATAAACTTTCAAGATACATTGTTAAAATTTTTCAACTTCTGTAAGAAATAAAAAATATCTCACCTTTACAGATGAGATATGATTTGGCGCCCCAAGGTGGTTCCGTTTTTTATCCACATCAGCAAATATCAGCTATTATTTTAAGTGTGATTTTGTTGCAAATTTTACACTTTCAAACTTATTAAATAATTGTTAAGTTTTGAGTTTATGGAAAATATTTGAGATTTTTAAGTTGAAAGGTTGAAAGATTAAAATAAACTTTTAAAACTTTCAAAAGACTCTTCTTCATCGCTTTCAAGATTATGATTGCGTAATTGTTCTTCGAGGGTTATTAAATATTTAGAAACTAGCACACTTTTACATTTATACATATAACGGTTAACCCCAATTCTTTCATAGTCAAAACACTTATTTAATAATTCAACTAATCTTTCACTCTTTTCATCCTTCAATTCATCAAGTAGATAAATGATAGCACAACCAAGATTATTATATTTAGATGATTTGGTTGCAGGCATATTGTTAAATATATGCCATAAATCACCGTGTTCTAAATCATAATTATTATCTATCATATGTGCAATCAAACTATCATAATATTTGAAACTATATCTTTTTCGTATATCAATCTTCATTCTTTGCTCCCTATAAATGCATTTTAGCACAAAATTAATATTCTTTCAAGATGCAATTTAAAAAATTCTACCTTTTTGTTAAAATAGAAAAAAGACTTAGGTTAATCCCTAAGTCTTATTTGGCGCCCCGAGTAGGGCTCGAACCTACAACCTATCGGTTAACAGCCGAGTGCTCCACCATTGAGCTATCGAGGCATGTGCTGAAAACAAGTCTATTATACTATATGATTTTCGCTTTGTCAACGCTTTTTCATTAAATTTATGAAAATTTTTTAGGATTTACTTAGAATAAAAATTTATTAAAACTATTGAGTTTTTAATAATTATATGCTATAATTATTTAAATTTAAGGAGGCTGTATGGCTACAAGAATTGCAATAGAACCAACAAAAATCACAAATATGTCATTTAGAAGATATGACAGGAATCAAAATATTCCTTTTGAGGATCTGTTTTTGCAAAAACCTAATGGGGAATTAATTTATCTAAAAGATCTTCAGAGTGGTGATACAGCAGACACCATGATTAAAACTATTGACGATTTTTTTAAAAATTACAATAAGTTACAATACAAAGGAACAAAGATCGTAGATATGGGCCTTAGCATGGAAGATGTATTCTATCGTGCTACGACACATACCGATATTTCATCTAGTCATACCAGTACTGCGGGTTTGCCATTGACTAATGGCGCTAGTCGTACTTATAGTTTGGTACATAAAAGTGAATTAGCACCTGGCGAGAGAAGATATGGCAATGATGTTGTGTTTGTTGGAAGACTCAGAGGTTATGCTCAAGACACTATAATGGAAGCAAGTGATATTTATTATATACACCCTGTGACTAAGGCGAGAATCAACCTTTTTGAGTTAGAAAATGTATTAAGGCCTAGTTTCAAGAATTTCACTCATGCTGTGTATATGTATGAGGACAAAGATGGTGTAAGTAGAGAAATAGAAGCTATAGATCTTCGCAATGCATATACTTGTCAACTAACTACATATGAAGCTAAGAAAGAAAATGGGCTCATCGAGACTCATACTTTTGATGACAAAGGTAATGATATTATAGTGGATTCTAGATTTACTAATCCTAATTTTGTAGAGAAGAAAACAATAGCAGACGATGATAAAGGTACTACTCTTATTCAAAACAAACTATTCAAGCGTAGCGCTAATGGTGAATTCGTTGGAGTAAGAGTTAAGGGTCAAGAACACTTGATAAAAGTAAACATTTCAGATCTATACGATAAGTATGGTAATCCGATAGTGGCTCAGGACTCAGAACTATCAGCTGAAGAATTCGATACAATCAAAGGCTTAGAACTTCAAGTTAAATTAGAAGACGGTAAAATGCTAGATATTGAACCTCTCACTATAGACAATGAAAGATATACTACCGAGAGAGTGCTAGCATTATCTCATAGTGCAGAAGATGTAATGGCTGATAATGCATATTTGAAATTGCAAAATGGTGAGATGTTCCGCGAGTCAGCAGAGAATCTTCAGCCTAAGTCGTATAATATAATTGCTGACACGGCAGTTGCAGATGCATATTTAGTAAGACTATCTAATGGTCAATTCAAAATAATAGATAAAGCATATTTTGAGAAACAAAAATTAGGTAATAATGTATCTTTCAATTTTGCTGGTGCAGTTGTTCGAATTAGTAGTGTACATAAATTAGGACGTACTACTGCTGCGAATGCTGAGCTGTATCAAACATCAAATGTATTTGGATCTAAAGTCCATGCATGTAGAGTAGTCAAAAAAGTGAGTGAATTAGGGCTTATTGAATCCTTTGATGCAGAGCAAGAGATGGCTGAGGGTAGAGAAGATTTCTTATCAAGCTATAGGGCTGGTAACTACATATTAGACAAAGTCGAAATCCTAGATAAAGATGGCAATGTAAAACTTCAAGACGTCGTAACAAATAAAGAAGAAAAAGGTGAGCGATATATCTATACCGATACATTTGAGACCGAAGATGATAGTCAAAAGACAGGATATTATGCGACTTTAGATAATCAACCATTAAAAATAGAGATCAAAGATGGTAAAATTAGTTATGCCAAGGGTGGCCCTAAGTATAATATCGGTAAAGCGATGGCAAGAGATTATAAAGTGTTAGGAACAGCGGCACTTTATTCATTGGGAATTTTCTCTACAGGTGGTCTAGCATTAGCAATAGCTGTTCCTGGTCTAGTAATCGCGGGTGGTGCCGCGATGGCTTTGGCTGCTCCTGGTATATTGATAGGGGAAACTGCTCGTGGTATAGTGAATCGTATCTCTAATGCTGTAAAGAAAAGTGCATGGCATACAAATGTGGATCTAAAGAAATTAGATAAGAATCAAGATATTAACAACCAAACTAAGAAAGAAGTCGAAGTTGGTTTAAAACATATTAGAACTCAAACTGAACAAAAATTAGCAGAGATAGAGAATAATGCTACCTTATCAGATGATGCTAAGCAAGAAGCTAAAGCAGAATTAATGCAGAAATTAAATTTAGAGTGTGGATTACTTCAACAAAAAATTGCGACAATGTCTGGCTCTACTATTGAAGGTAGTGGTTTCACTATTACAGATGGTCAAGGTAATGTATCTTCGTACAATGCATATCAATGTCTAATGTTCCAAAGAGCATTTAATGAGAAAGTAGATCAAAGAAAAGAAATTGATAAGAGTATCAAAGGACTTTCTGCACGACTAGCTAAAGGTAAAGAATTACGTCGTGGACAGTCTAAGACTTTGGACAAAATGATTGCCAAGTATTTCTCAGGAGAAGTGTTTGCTAATGATGCGGACAAGGTTGAAGCATTACAAAATAGAAGTAATGCTATCAATACCGAACTTGAAGGAATGCAACATAGCTTCTCTAGCGGAACATATCAAGCTCCTCCAGACGCTAGACATGCTGAACTTTTAGATAGATCTAAGAATATGCAAGCATACTTGATCGCTAAAATACAAGGTGTTTATTTAGAAGATGGCATCAAAGTTGATGATTTTATGTCTAGCGCATTAGATCAAGCTACTCTTCAACATCATATGGATATTATCGAAGGAATCAAAAATGACCTTGGAGAATTTGATTTAGAAGATGTATTGGCAAGGACTCCAGCGAATGCGGAAGAATCTACTAGAAGAGAAATAGAGAGAGAAACTGGTGCAGGATTAGGTGCTGATACGGATCTTGAAACAGAAGTAAAACCAACTATAAATTTAGATGATGAACAAAAGAAAGAAGATGAAAGTTCGCGTACTCTACAGTTAGAAGACGATGAAGACATTAAGTCTATATTTATGGGATTATCTCCAAGTTTCGATGCTATTAAAGATAAGATGAATCCTATATGGGACGAGACGCTATCTGAAATGAATGCATTGAATGTTACTCCTGAGACTATTGACTCAGCGATTACATACCTTAATAATCAAGATAATATATCCGAAGAAAATAGTGATGTGTTAGCAAGATTGCAACTTGTTCGTTTTAAATACAATGATTATATTAGCGATAGTACAAAACTTGTCGAAGCTATTGAGAAGCAAGAAGGCATGATCACTCAGTTGAATGAAAATTCAAATATTGATCCTACTCAAATAGAAAATGCATATAGCGAATTAGTTAGTGTGTGTGAAGAATTGGCTGAGAAACATGGCGTAGAGATTAAAATTGACGTTCCAAAGATAGAAATTTTATCAACCGCAAGACAAGCAGAAGATACTGCAGATGCAATGAGAGCACTTACTGAGCCATCAGACGATAATTTATCTTTAGTCAACGCATTCAAGATGATGAAATCTGGTGCTATAGATGAGAGTTTCATTGATAAGTATCCTCATCATATAAGAGATATTGGTGAGAGATGTTCTAGATATAAATATTTCGAAAAACTAAAAGAAAAAGAATCTATTAATATAACAATAAATGGTGAAAAAATTACATTAACTCGAGATGAAGCTAAACAAATGCAAGATAATTTTGCTAAGATTAATTCTGTACTTAAAGGTGAAAAAGAAGAAAAA
Organism: Candidatus Onthoplasma sp.; assembly: GCA_045658505.1. Taxonomy (GTDB): domain Bacteria; phylum Bacillota; class Clostridia; order Christensenellales; family UBA1242; genus Onthoplasma. The sequence continues at coordinate 5,151 of JAZOUZ010000068.1, forward strand.
ACTGATACTGAGTTAGACATTGCTTTGATTAGAACTTTGATTGCTAAAATGAATGACTTGGAGAATATTCACAAAAAGTTCGCAGGACCAGATGAAGAATTATTGGGTAATGAAGAGGATTTGGCTACAGAACTTAGAAAATTCTACGATGCGAATCATGCGATTTTGGATCAAGCATTATCTAGTGAGAGTTTGTCAGATTCGCTAAAAGAAGACATCAAGCAAGCAATCGAATATTACAATCATTATGGTAGTTATCTTCCTATTGGATATCAGTCAGAGAACAATGTGGATCCTAACACTCATCAGGAAATCGAAACTGACGAAACTAATTCTAATGATACTAATAATGTAATTTCTAATAAGGATAATAACAATGGAAATAATGTAGATACTGATAAACAACAACCTACTCCAGTAGTAACAACTGAAGAAATATTAGAAGAACAAAGAGATGATACTTCTGATATTAATTCTGATGAATCCAATGCTACAAATCCAAACGGAAATCCGACTAAAGTAGAGCATGAAGACGAAAACATTGTGGATCCTAATGAAATAGCAGAGAATACTACAATTTTAGAAGAAGAAATTACAGAAGAAGATGATTCACGCAGTGACAATGCGAATGAAAAAATTAGCAGAATATCAAAAATTAAAGCTAAGTTAGCAAGTATATTAGAAGGCATAAAGAATAAGAAAGAAGAACACAAAGCGCATAAACAAGAGAAGAAAAACAGCAATAAAAAGGATGAAAATCTTTTAGATGAAGAATCAAAACTCAAATTAGGCGAGAAAATTCTTCAACTAAGATCAAAGTTGAAAAATGCAAGTATATCTACTGGAAAAGCAATCAAGTCTGCAGGATTAAAAACAATATCTGCAGTTAAAACTGCTGGAATAACCGTAGGTAAAGGAATCAAAACTGCTGGAATCAAAACCGGTAATGCTTTAAAAACTGCAGCTGGTGCAGTAGTTGGAGTGGTTCAAGGTGCTATATCAAATGCAAAAGGCATATTACATAAAAATCAAATTACATTTGCTAGTATTGTCGATGAGTTGAAATCAGAAGATTTTGATGCTGAAGCATTCTTCAATCGTCATAGTGATAACACAATTACTGAGATCAAACATGTAATCACTAATCAAGTAAAACCTGCTATAAGCAATAGGAAACGTTCCATAACTTATTATAAAAACAATCAAAATAGTCTATTAAAACCACCTTCTCCAATAATTGAACATGGAGGAGTCGAATTTAATGTAAATGAATTTGATAATATTATGAACTCTATAGATGAGTTAAGTAAGTACGAGTTGTCATTAAAAGACAAAAAAATAAAAAAGAATGTTAGAGAAAAGTTAGTCTATGATAAACAAGAAGATATTCTTGATTGGCAACATGCGGTAGAGGATTTGGCTTCAGAATCTTTTGATCCTAAAAACTTTCTTGAAAAGTATGAATATCGGATAAGTAAAGAAGCGGAAAGAGTTGTTTTAAGAATGAAAACTAGTTTTGATAGACAAAGAAAACAACAAATAGCCGATGAAAATAATAAACAAAAAGCAGCAGCTGGCGGATATGAATATAATAGTACATTTGTATGGAAATCTACACTAAAATATGGAGATATGTCGTTTGATGAAGATAAAGTGACTAAGTGTATTCAATCTTTGGAAAAGATACAAAAATATCAAATAGAATTGGAAGCTCAAAAGAGACAACAACGAGATGCTGAGAGATCTGGTAATTCTAATGATGTAAAACCTGAAGCAAATGCTGATGCTAACACCACTCCTGAAACAACAGTAGTATTTGATCCTAATAAAATATTTAGCGGAGAATTAGGTGATATAGATCTTACTAAGCCGGTATATGATCCGAAAATTAGAGAATATATGAAGAGTATGGGTATTGATCCAGATGATCCATGGGAAAGTGTTTCTTCAAATGGTGATAAAATACCAAATTCTATAATTGGAAATGGTATTGAAGATTCTAATTTTCCAATTTATAGTGGATTTTTAGATTGGATAAATGAGGATAAGGCTAATAGAGGTCCACTGCTAGCGCTTAGTAAAGAAGAATTAGAGAAAAAGGGTCTAGATGCTAATAAAATAGAAGAAATAATAAACTTTAAGCAGTCTATTAAAGAATTATTAGAAGCAAAAGAAAAGGCTCAAGCGTCAGCTGGAAAGCGAAGTAAGAAAATATTAGATGATTTAGATAATCAAAATATCAATACAAGTATAAACAAAAATAATCCTGATGATTTGGGTTTATAGTAAAAACTGTTGACAAATGAAAAAATATGTAATACAATAATATTAATCCTATAAGCAAAGTGGCGATTTGCTTGGAGATATTGAAAAGATATCCGCTCCGCTTGGCGTAATAAGCAATTAAGGTGGGAATTATCCAATTAGGGTGGAACCGCGGTATTGATTTATCGTCCCTTGTCCATTATTAGGCAAGGGATTTTTCTTTTGCTTAAAACAATTATGTCATTCCGAGCGTAGCGCGGGAATCTAAATTTAATACAAACAAGGCTAAGAGTAGATTGCTACGATGTTGCACTTCTCGCAATGACAAAAAAATAAAAAGGAGAAAAATTATGGGAAATTTTGACAAAGTCGCAAATTTATGTAAAAATCGTGGATTGATATTCCCTGGTAGTGAGATCTATGATGGTCTAGCTAATACTTGGGACTATGGTCCGGTGGGCGTGGAGCTCAAGAATAATATCAAACGCGCATGGTGGAAGAAATTCGTGCAAGAATCACCTTCTTCATATGGTGTAGATGCTGATATTTTCATGAATAGTAGAGTGTGGGATGCGAGTGGACATACTGCTAGCTTTAGTGATCCTAAGATGGATTGTAAGGCGTGCAAGACTCGTCATCGTGCAGATAATCTAATCGAAGATCATGCTAAAGGTAAAGTAAATCCAGATCTAATGTCTAACGAAGAAATGGAGAAATACATCGAAGAGAATCATGTGAATTGTCCTAAATGCGGTAGACATGATTGGACCAATATCCGTAACTTCAATCTAATGTTCTCTACATCTCGTGGTGTAACAGATGAGAATCAAAATTTAATATATCTTCGTCCAGAGACAGCACAAGGTGAATTCGTAAACTTCCTAAATGTTCAACGTAGTATGAGAGCGAAAGTACCATTCGGTATCGCTCAAGTAGGTAAGGCATTCAGAAATGAAGTAACACCAGGAAACTTTACATTCAGAACTATCGAGTTTGAACAAATGGAGCATCAATGGTTCTGCAAGCCTGAGACTAGCTTAGATTTCTATGCTGAGTACAAGGCTAAAGCTATGGACTTCTTGTTGTCTCTAGGCTTTAATCCAGAGCATCTTCGCTATCATGATCATGATAAGCTTGCTCACTACGCTAAGGCTGCATGTGATATTCAATATCTATATCCTATCGGTTGGCAAGAACTCAATGGTATTCACCATCGTGGAGATTGGGACTTATCTCGACACCAAGAGTATAGCGGTAAGTCTATGTTATACCTAGATCCATATACTAATGAGAAATATATTCCTAATGTAGTAGAGTATTCTATCGGTGCGGATAGATTGACTCTTGCTGTATTGTGTGAAGCCTATGATGAAGAAACTCTAGCAGATGGAGATACTCGTGTAGTAATGCACTTCCACCCAGCGATCGCGCCATACAAAGTAGCAATTCTTCCTTTGCAAAAGAATCTAAGCGAAAAAGCCAACGAAGTTTATGCGAAACTAGCTAAGCATTTCATGTGTACATACGATGAAGCTGGTTCTATCGGTAAGAGATATCGTCGTCAGGACGAAATAGGTACTCCTATGTGTGTTACTATCGACTTCGATACATTAGAAAATAACACTGTAACAATCCGTGATCGTGATACTATGGAGCAGATCCGAATTAGTATTGATGAATTAGTAGATTACGTTGAGAAGAAAGTAGAATATTAAAACAAAAAACACTATGTGGATACATAGTGTTTTTTAATGTTCAATAATAATCTCATCTAAGATACGAGCCTCGTCGATACACATTGGATCTTCTATCTCGCTAGGTAGCCCTAATCAATGTATCAAATACATGTCGATCTATGACAAATAATAACAACTTCTACGGGTCTAAGATGAGATTAGTATGTATAATAAAACCGATATTCCGTTTTGTCAAGTAGTTTTTTCAAATTTGTTACATAATATTTTTATGGTTAGGTCAGAAGAAGTATTGAATGCTTTTGCTGAAAAGTTGAAAGAACTAATGAATGAGAAGGGTTATAATATAAAAACATTTGCGGAAGAGATAGGTATTCCCAAGTCTACAATTAATGATTGGACATTAAAGAAAACTATGCCAGCAGCAGATAGTGTATGTATTATAGCAGATTTTTTTGGCGTTACTACTGACTATCTATTAGGTAGAGAATATTAATCCACTAATTAGTGGATTTTTTTATTTTATTATAGTATAATTTATATATATGGAGGGAATATGAAAAACATTTTAGTAACAGGTGGTACAGGATACATTGGTAGTCATACTGTGGTGGAACTCATTACTCGTGGATACAATGCTATTATCATTGACAATCTTAGCAATAGCGATGAGAGTGTATTGGATCGTATAGAGATGATTACCGGAGTGAAACCAAAATTCTATCATGGAGATATTAGAGATAGAGAGTTATTAGAGAAAATATTTAGCGAGAACAAAATTGATGCAGTAATCAATTTCGCAGGACTAAAGGCCGTAGGCGAGAGTTGTAAGTTACCACTAATGTATTATGATAATAATATATATGGTGCATTGGCATTGCTTGAGATAATGGAGAAGTATGGTGTGAAGACATTCGTATTCTCATCATCGGCGACAGTGTATGGTGATCCTAAGAAATTACCACTCGACGAAGACTGTGAAGTAGGCAAGACGACAAATCCTTATGGTACTACTAAATATTTTATAGAGCGAATCTTGGAAGACGTAGCAAAAGCAGACAATACATGGACTATGATCGTATTAAGATACTTTAATCCTGTAGGAGCGCACCCATCAGGTTTGATCGGTGAAGATCCTAAAGGTATTCCTAATAATTTAATGCCTTATGTGGCGAAAGTGGCTACCGGTGAATTAGAAAAAGTACACGTATTCGGTAACGACTATCCTACGCCAGATGGTACAGGTGTTAGAGATTATATTCACGTAGTCGATCTAGCAATCGGACATATTATGGCATTGGAGAAATGTATACACTCAGGACTACATATCTACAATCTAGGTACAGGTAATGGTTATAGTGTATTAGATATGATCAAAGCATTCGGTAGAGCGAGCAATCAAGATCTTCCATATGATATAGATCCGCGTAGACCAGGCGATATAGCAGAGTGTTATGCCTGTGCAGATAAGGCAAAAAATGAACTTGGTTGGACGGCAAAATTGAATCTAGACGATATGTGTCGCGATCAATGGAATTGGCAAAAGAATAGAAAATAATAAATAAAAAATCCGCAGATTTGCGGATTTTTTACTCTTTATTTCACATCTACTACTGCGATAATATCTACTGATACTTCTTTTATTAGTTGGAGAGTGATCTTGTATTCGCCTACAGCTTTGATAGACGGGAAGTCTTTAATTTGGTTCTTATCAATCTTGATACTATCATTCGCTAATGCAGACATGATTTCTTGCTTAGTGATAGAGCCGAATGCTTTACCATTAGCGCCTACATTAAGTGTGAAATTATAGCGTTTACCTTTGATCTTATCTGCAATAGATTGATATTCTTTTACCATTTCTCCATGGTGAAATGCTTTTGCTTCCATTTGACCTTTGTGGTCATTTAGGTTGCTAGAGTTTGCCTCTTTTGCGATGCCTTGTTTGATCAATACATTCATTGCATAGCTAGGGTTCACATCAATGATTTCTCCAGCCTTTCCTTTACCTTTTAGATCTTTTATTAGTATAACTTTCATATTTATCTCCTTTTTTATTAAAATTGCTTGCATAGATTGATAGTTTATTGCTTCTGCTAGCAGTATATTATATTATAGTATTGTCATAATGATTGATTTCGTCATAGAAGTTGAATATAACATTCAAACTCTCACGAATCTCGCAAAATGCGTCGTGAGCCATTTCTTCTAATTCAGGATCGTGAACAAAAACTTTATGTTTAGACCACATATGATTAAACATAGTATTAATATTATCCCTCATAACTAAATAATTTTCTCTACCTAGACCAACATTCAGAATAATGTCCAAATCACTTAGAATGTATTTAGTATATCTGGTAATATACGGATTTTTGCTAGTAGAGCGTATTACATCAAGATTGGTTTTAATATCGTAATACTGACGCATATTATGTATTTTGCCCATATTTACCTCTATCTTCATTATAGATAAATTGATAAATTTTGTCAATATTATACAATAAAAATGTATACATTTAAAAAATAAGCGAAAAATAGAAATATGGACGTAGTATGTAGAAAGTATAGTTGTGTATACAACGAAAAAGCAAAATGTAGTAGAAAAAATCTTCATGTGAATGATCATGCGGATTGTTTCGATATCGAGATAGATAATGAGAAATTGGTAGAAGATGTATCCAGAGATATGTTTTCGCATGAACCTGATGTCGCACCTTATCATCATTGCAAGAATATGAATATAGAGTGTGATAGAGAGGATTGTATTTTCAATAAATCTCATGAATGTTTTTCTAATGGTATATTCGTGGGCAGTGAAGAGGTCAGTGCTCCATGTAATAGTTTTGTGATTAGATAATTTTGACTTTTTTGGTGATATTCTTGACATTAGTTATTCGGTGTGCTAGAATAAAGTCATGAAGATAAATAGTTTGGCATTACTATTATTATGGTAAGGTGCCCATCGGCACCTCTCTTTTGGTTGTGCCCACGATTGATAATTGACGGCATAACCGCTGTCAATTTTTTATTTATCATAAGGAGAAAATATGAGAGAATATAATCATCAAGAAATAGAGGCAAAGTGGAAAAAGTATTGGGACGGACACGAGACGTTTAAGACTGATATTAGAGATTTTTCTCGTCCTAAGTTTTATGCACTAGATATGTTCCCATATCCATCAGGATCTGGACTACATGTAGGACACCCAGAGGGATATACTGCGACTGACATAGTGAGCAGAATGAAGAGAATGCAGGGATACAATGTATTGCACCCAATGGGATTTGATTCGTTCGGATTACCAGCAGAACAATTCGCAATAGAGACCGGTAATCACCCAGATGCATTTACTCAGAAGAATATCGCATATTTCACTAATCAATTAAAAAATATTGGTCTATCTTTTGACTGGGACAGAGATATACAGACTAGTGATCCTAAGTATTACAAGTGGACTCAATGGATATTTAAGCAACTATACAAAGATGGTCTAGCTAGATGTGTAGAGATGCCTGTGAATTGGTGTGAGGGTCTTGGCTGTGTATTGGCTAATGATGAGATCATTGGCGGTAAGAGTGAGCGTGGTGGATTCCCTGTAGTCAAGAAGAATATGAAACAATGGGTTATTGATATTCCTAAGTATGCTGATAAGCTCCTTAGCGGTTTAGACGAGATTGATTGGCCGGAGTCTACTAAGTTGATGCAGAAGAATTGGATAGGTAAGTCTACTGGTGTAGAAGTGGACTTCAATATCGTAGGTGGCGGACAATTCTCAATATATACTACTTGTATTGAGACTATCTATGGTATTACCTTTATGGTAGTAGCGCCAGAGAGTAAGTTGGTAGACGATCTTCGTCCACGTATTAAGAATTGGGAAGAAGTAGAGAAGTATAGACGAGAGACTGCTAAACTCAGCGATATGGAGCGTACCGAACTAAATAAAGGTAAGACAGGAGTTCGCCTTGACGGTATCTATGCTATCAATCCTGTGAATGGTAAAGAAGTTCCTGTATTTATTGGCGATTTCGTACTTGCTAGTTATGGTACAGGTGCAGTAATGGCAGTGCCTAGTCATGATCAGAGAGATTTCGAATATGCTATTGCTCATAATATACCTATGATTCAAGTAATCGATGGTAGAGATGTGTCTCAATCTGCATTCGAGAAGCAAGACTATCTAGGTAAAGGTTGTAAGCTTATCAACAGTGAAGAGTTTACTGGTCTTACTGTAGAAGAAGCAAAAGTCGCCATCACTAAGAAAGTAGAAGAAATGGGAGTAGGTCGCAAGAAAGACAATTATCGTATTAGAGAGTGGATCTTCGCTCGTCAACGTTATTGGGGAGAACCGATTCCTGTAGTTCATTTTGATGATGGTAGCACTAAGGCATTAGAAGATAGCGAGCTTCCACTAGTATTGCCTGTATTGGAAGATTATAAACCTGCTACAGACGGTAGTAGTCCACTCGCAAAAGCATCTGATTGGGTGAATGTATCAGTAGATGGTAAGATGGGCAAGAGAGAGACTAGTACTATGCCAGGTAGTGCTGGATCTAGCTGGTATTTCTTGAGATACATTGATCCGCACAATGACGATATATTTGCAGATTATGAGTTGATGAAACATTGGCTACCAGTAGACCTGTATGTTGGTGGACCTGAGCATGCTGTAGGACATCTATTGTATTCTCGTATGTGGAATAATTACCTATTTGATAAGGGTTTGGTGCCAGTAAAGGAGCCGTTTAAGAAGTTGGTTCATCAAGGTATGATTTTGGGTGCAAATGGTATTAAAATGGGTAAAAGATATCCAGAATTTTGTATAAATCCTTTAGATGTTATTAATGAATTTGGTGGAGATACTTTAAGACTTTATGAGATGTTCATGGGACCTTTAGCAGCAGATAAACCTTGGAATGATAGAGGTGTAGAAGGTGCTCGTAAATTCTTAGATAGAGTTTATAGAATATTTGAAGAAGGTAAAGTTACTGAAACAGA
>JAZOUZ010000069.1:0-17371 GCA_045658505.1 Candidatus Onthoplasma sp.
TATTATCCTTCTTGTCAATAGTATCTTGGTTCCTAACCGCCATAGTAACACGCTTAGCGATTAAACAGATAGCTACACCGATACTCGCAATTATAATACCTGCAATAACGGTATATCTAAGTAAGAACTCTAATGGATTAACAAATGATAAAATAGTACTCATATTCTTTCTCCTACTAATATACTATCAAAATTTATCTAAAATGTCAATACTGTATTTATTTTTTCTTAAAGATTGATTTAATTTTTCCTATTACATTAGTGTATTTAAATATATAGAACAATTTATATCCTACTGATACTAACGCTGTAAGAATGATTGCGAATAATCCGATATTGGTAGTCAAGCTATAATATATAGCGAATATTAACGATACTAGTGTCAAGCACTCGAATATCATATGACAACTATCTACCGCTCTAATAGTGTCGTTGATATGCTTATTGAATGTAACAATATCTAATACTTGCATCAATAGAATGGCAACAATAGATATTACCCCAATAACAATGCCAATAACGTCTAAAATCATAAAATATACAATCAATGTGGTGAACACCAATATACTAGCTATACAGCCGATAAGATGCTGAGCTCTATTCTCTCTATCTTTGAATATCTCTCTCCATATCTTACATGCTAATATAGCAGCTATGAACAACCCCATGGTCCAATCGGCAATAAACATTTCTGCGAATATTACGATCGGCAACAACGCTATCTCTATAGCAAATAACACTTTGTAAAATAAATCATTTCTAGTCATAAATTACCTCACTTAGCATTGTAGCAGAAAACAAGATTTTTGCCAACTAAAATAAGGTCTATTTACATTATTTCACAAAAAATATCCCACCGCATAGAATGAATTATGGAAGGATTAAGCCACTATAACCTTCCTAGGACTAGGGATTCTAGTAAAAATATTAAAAGGAGAATGAATGAAAAAAATTTCTATTTTGCTAGTTGTGTTTATTTCCGTCTTCTCTGTCATGCTCACCGCATGTAAAAAAGACGATAATAAAATCCGCATCAGCGAAGTAACCCACTCATTATTCTATGCTCCACTATATGTAGCAATGAATGAAGGATATTTTGATGATGAAGGAATCGAAATTGAACTAACTAATGCCGGTGGTAGCGATACAGTAATGTCTTCTCTAATATCCAAGAGTGCAGACGTAGGTCTAATGGGGCCAGAATCTTGCGTATATGTTAGAAATAACGGTATGAAGAATGCTCCTGTGATCTTCGCTCAACTCACTGCCTGTGATGGATCTTTCTTGGTAGGACGTAGTGACGAAGCAGAAGATTTCGCATGGACTGATCTAAAAGGAAAACATATCATCGCTGGTAGGAAAGGCGGTATGCCTGCTATGACTCTACAATATATCTTAGAGAAATACGACCTAAAGCCCGGTGCTACACTTGGCGATAATGTAGATACCATATTAGACACAACTATTGCGTTCAACCTAACCACTTCATCATTTGTCGCTGGTACAGGTGATTATTGTACAATGTTTGATCCTACCGCTAGTCAATGTGAACTAGATGGCACAGGTAATATCGTAGCGGCACTAGGCGATGAAGAAAGCGATATACCATATACTTGTTTTGTGGCGACTAATAGTTATCTAAATAAAAATGGTAATAAATTAGATAAATTCATGACTGCATTAAAGAAAGGATATGATTACTTAATGAGTGCTACAGACGCTCAAATCATAGCAAGTCTAAAGCCTTCATTTAGTACTACTTCAGATGAACTAATCTTGGCATCTGTAAAGAATTACATTAGAATAGGGGCCTATGCATCAAGTTTTGTACTAAAAGAATCTTCATGGAACAAAATGCAGGATATTATAGAGAACGCTGGAGAGCTATCTACAAGAGTCGCATGGAATGATGCTGTAAATAACAGTTTCGCTACAAAAGTAAATTAGATGGATAATCTAGTCGAAATAAAGAATCTAAACTTAATATATCACAGTATCAATTCTGAGACAACCGCTCTAGATAATATCAATCTAAATATCAAGAATCAAGAGTTTATCTCAATAGTGGGTCCTTCGGGGTGTGGCAAGACTACCATCTTATCTATTATTGCAGGATTATTGCAGGCGACAAATGGCACAGTCTTAGTTAATAACAAAAAACCTAATACTAGAGATAGTATTAGCGGATATATGTTTCAGCGAGATAATCTATTACCATGGCGAACAATTGAGAGTAATATTTATTTCGGATTAGAACTAAAGCATCTGCTCACGAAAGATCATAAAGCTTATGCTATAGAATTGGCTAATAAATACGGATTAGGCGAATTTTTGAAAAAACACCCTAGCGAACTTAGTGGTGGTATGCGTCAAAGAGTTGCTCTCATTCGCACTCTAGCCTTACAACCTGAATTATTATTACTCGATGAACCATTTAGTGCTCTAGACTATCAGACTAGACTAGAACTATGCGATCATGTATTCAGTATCATTAAACAAGAAAAAAAGACTGCAATACTCGTTACTCATGATATTCAAGAGGCTATCAGTATGTCAGATAGGATAATCGTGCTCACTAAACGACCTGCGAGTATCAAAGCAATTCATACTACTGACTTTGATGAAAGTCTGACACCATTTGAACGCAGAAAAACTGAGAAATGCAAAATCTTATTCGACATTATATGGCAGGAAATACAAAATGAAAAAAACAATGCATTATAGCAAATCTCACAAAGACTATCTATTTAAATATCGCATTAATAAAATACTCGTATTATTTACTCAGATTAGTATTCTAATAGCGATCATATTAGCATGGGAATTGCTAACCAAATATGAAATAATTAGTTCTTTCTTCTTCTCTAGTCCATCTAAAATAATTAATACTATCTCAGAGCTATTCCGCTCTGGTGAACTAATATACCATGCTAGGATTACTCTAGGTGAGACACTATTAGGCTTCGCCATCGCGACAGGTATCGGATTCTTGATAGCATTCATATTATGGTATAGTGATTTCTTGCGACGCGTGAGTGAACCATACTTAGTAGTGCTCAATTCGTTGCCGAAGATTGCTCTTGGACCTATTATCATCATATGGTTCGGCGCTGGTCAAAAAGCCATTGTATTCATGTGCATTCTAATAGTAATCATAGTAACTATCATGAATATTCTTAATTCATTCACTAGTTGTGATAATCAATTAATCGCACTAGCTAAATCTATGGGTGCTAATAAATGGCAAGTATTTACCAAATTAATTCTTCCTAATTCTCTAAAAGACATAGTGGCAACATTAAAAATTAATGTAGGTCTTAGCTGGATTGGAGCTATTATGGGTGAATATCTAGTCAGCCGAGCAGGTCTAGGATATCTACTAATATACGGAGGTCAGGTATTTAATCTCAATCTTGTAATGACCGCTACCGTAATATTGTGTGCTTTGGCTTCTATTATGTACTTTGCTGTAGCATTATTCGAAAAACTAATGAATAAGATTTATAAATAAATTAATTTTCTTACAAAAACAAATATTGTTAATACAATTAAAAACAAGGACGTCATGTCCTTGTTTTTATACAGCATGATCTGGATTTAGCTTCATCATATCATATCCAATATAATCATGTGGTGTCTGAATTACACCATCAAATGATGTGTGATAGCTAGATAATCTCTCTTCGTTAGTAAATATCTTCACGCAATAAGGAAGTCTAGAGAATATATATTCATTAATTTCATGTTGGATTCGTCTATCTATCTTGCCGATAAGGAATATATTCAACTCCATCTTACCATACTTTCGCACTATTCTCTCAATATCCATTGACCACGGAGCGTGCTGAATATGATACTCTTTCACACTAAACAGATCTCCACTCAAGAATGCTCTAATACCATGCGATATATCTTCTAGAGTATACTCGAATCCTAACTTGATATTATCATAATTCTTCAATATTTCAAGCATGATCATACTAGCCACAAATGTCCTAGCATATATCTTCTGATGATCAGTATTTGGCACCATGTCTAATAGTTTGGTAACATTCTCTTTAATACTTGGATTCAATACCACATTAATAGCCTTACACTCATTATTATTAGTAAGGACATCTTTCGCCATTCTCATAAAATTTATAGAGCAATTCACCATTACGACATTATCGCTAGATGCTCTAGCACCTGTTGTAAGCAATTCATCAACTAACATGGGTCGCTCATATTCTCCATTTCATAACTATTATAAACATCTCTTAGATAATCAATCAATCCACCGATCTGATCATCTGTCATCTTTGATTCGCTGATTGCTTTGATCAATGTGGCGAAATTCTCATATACAAAATCCGCTTCTAACTTGAACACTATACCACCATTACCTACTCTAATTCTTTTACAAACCGCACTAATATTTCTTGTATCCATACATATCTCCTTTGTCCGCAGTATAGCATATTAATTAAACCTTGTCAACACAAGAAAAAAAGAATAGTCGAAACTATTCTTGATTTTTTATTTTCTTAATTTTCGCAAGAATGGTGGGATATCATCATCTTCTATTACAGGTTTTTCACTAGCGATAGATATGTCTTCTACTTCTTCTGACTCCACTTCTTCTTCGATCTCTTCTTCCTCTGGCTCTTCTTCTGGCTCTTCTACCGCAGTAGCAGGTTGAGTAAATACTGAAAAGTCTACACTATTATTCTTAAACTCTGGCTCTTCTTTTGATTCTTCCTTGCCATGTCCATCGAAGCCTGTAGCGATTACTGTTACTTCGGTCTCTCCACTCATATCGTTATTGACATTAGCACCAAATATAACGTTACAATCACTATCCGCAACATCTCTAACTAGATCGACTGCTTCGTATACTTCTGACAATGTTAAATCACGACCACCTGTGATATTAATAAGAATACCTGTAGCACCTTCAATACTTGTCTCTAACAGTTGACTAGTAACCGCCTGACGTACAGCTTCAATAGTCTTGTTAGCACCACGACCCTTACCGATACCCATGTGTGCTATACCCTTGTCTCTCATAATTGTAGCCACATCGGCAAAGTCAAGGTTGATAAGTCCATTCACAGAGATTACTTCACTCACGCCTTGGATTGCTTGATGTAATACATCATCTGCATATCTGAAGGCATCTACGAATGACACATCTTTGTTAAATATTGTATATAGTTTCTCATTAGGAATTATCACCAATGAGTCTACATATTTTCTCATCTCTTCGATACCACGCTCTGCATTAGCCGCTCTTCTAGGTCCTTCAAATTTGAATGGTTTAGTTACCACACCGATAGTAAGTATTCCCATCTCTCTAGCAATGCGCGCTATAACCGGTGCAGCACCATTACCTGTACCGCCACCAAGTCCTGTAGTAATAAACAACAAGTTTGTACCCTGAAGCATTTTTCTTAATTCTTCTTCGCTCTCTTCTGCTGCAGCCTTACCAACATCTGGATTAGATCCTGCGCCTAGTCCTTTGGTTAGTTCTTTACCAATCTGAATAGTCTGATCTGCTGTAGATGCTAATAGGTCTTGTTTATCGGTATTGACCGCTACGAAATATGCACCAGTAATACCTGATGCTACCATGCGGTTGACAGCGTTATTACCGCCACCACCGACTCCGACTACTTTGATGTTACAAATATTATAACTATCCATATTTTCTCCTTATACTACAATGTTGGCAAGTCTTGCCAAACCTATCTTAGATGTCTGATATTTATCTTTAGAATTATCGAAAGGAACTTTGTATTCATATACATTCAATCCTGTAATATCATGGATAATATTCTTCGCTCCCTTGAAATTCGCCACTCCATCTCCTGTTAGATATAGGTCAATGCCTTTGAATACTTCATCTATGCTTAAGATATTGGCGATCACCTTGGCGATCATCTCTATCCTGCTCTTCACTATTTGGTTAGTAATATTAATCGGTGCTCTTACTAGATTGCCTCTACTACATATCTCGTAGTAATCATTCTTATCACTAGTAATGGTCAATATTACTTTGCGTTTAATCAATTCTGCATCTCTAAAACTCAATCCTAATATCTGCATAATATCTGAAGATATATGTCCGCCACCCATAGCGAACGAACTAAGTAATGCTAAGCCCTCCCCTTTGTACACAGACACACTAGTAGATATGTGTCCGCAATCTACTATTACTATTGGACGTCCATCTTGTTTCTTAGGTTCACAGTTCATCGCCTGTCCCAATGCTGACGATATGAAATCGATATGTTTCACTCCTATACGATTCAATCTATCAGCCATTGTGTCTATAAAATATCTCTTAGACAATATGTAACTCGCATCAAGTATTAGCGATCTAGTCTTCATACCCACAGGACTAAGTGTAGTGATCTCATCATCTAGCACAAACTTCATCGGACTAAAGTTGATTACACTATACTCTTCACTGTCCCCGAATGATGAATTACTCTCGTATAAATTGACAAGGTCAATGTCTGTGATCTTATGTAAACTAACATATTTTCTCGAGATACGCTTGCACACACATATACAAAATTCGCTTGGCACACCGACAATTATAGAGGTAATATGTTTTCTCATCTTGGTAGACATTCTAGTAATGAGCTGAGATAAGTCATCTAGAAGTTTGTCTGGCGATAAAAATTCGCCGTCAAGGAAACCATCGTACAATACACTATCTTCTGCTACGATACGATAATCCTTATTGTACTCACCGACAACTAACAATCTAAGTCTAGAAGATCCCACATCTAAGATGTATTTCAACTTATTTTGCAACCTAATACCCCCAATAATTTATTTAATTATACAAAATAAATTAAATACAGTCAAATATTTTGATTAGAATAATAGAAAATTATTAATTATTTTATGCCCATTATTTTCCATATATTTGGTCAATATTCAACATATCACACTACAATCGGTATTTTATGAAAAAAAGTCTACGAAATGTAGACTTAATTAAAATAACCAAAATGTTCTGTACCATCAGCATCATAATAAACTCTCACTATTCCCGTGGTATCATCTACATCGTCAGTAAGCATAGCATGATAACAAATATTTAGTTTATTTTGTAGATTAATGTTAGGTCGACCAATATCAAATTTTATACCTGAGTCTAGCGTGATTATCACTCGCTCGTATTCTCCATCTAATGTATAACCCTTATCAAATGATATTTCGCTGATTTTACTAACCATTTCTGCATATGCATCTGCCCCTTCACTCTCCAACATTGTAGTATATACCGCTACAAACAAATTAGCCATAGTATTCGATTTATCATCAAGAATGAAATCTCCTTTATTATGATCAGCAGTTATTTCATCATTGACTTTGATGAGATTAGGCTGGTTAGTGTATATATCTAGTACCTTGAGATCTTCGTCTAGAATGTAGTACTGATCTTGCGATTGAATATAAAATAATTTGTGTCTTTTCTTTACCCTAATATCTATCTTAGTTAAACTATTTGTACTAATCTGCACCACTTTTAGATTTGGAAATTTTGATTCTATATTATCTATCGCTCTATCCTTGTCCAACATAAAGATAGACTCACCGTTTTTGAATCCAGCCATAGCCACGATCTCTTCGGGCGAATATGTGATATCTTCATCTAAGAATGTCACAGATTGTTGACGTAAGCAAAAAACTACACTAAATAAAACTGATATTAGTGCAATTAAGGTTACCATCAGTGTCGAAACTATAAGTGTTTTCTTCATATCCTTCGTATATCTGCACCAAGACTAGTCAGAGCGATCTCAATATGGTCATATCCTCGATCGATGAAATGAATGTTTTGGACCACGCTCTTCTCTTTTGTTCCTAGACACGCCAGCACAAGCGATGCCCCTCCACGAAGATCTCTAGCAATCAATTCTGCTCCGGACAACTCTCTGCCTACGACTTTAATTTTCTTAGGAGATAATTTATCGATCCTAGCCCCCATTTTCTGTAATTCGGATACGGTCAGAAATCTGTTCTCGTAGATATTTTCTTTGATAATTGTATTACCTTCGCAATAGCATGCTAAAGCTAATATCATAGACTGAAGATCAGTAGGGAATCCTGGATAATAATCAGTAGACACTACTTTAGGAGAAACAAGCGAGCCTAATCTTGATATATGTATTATATCATTTTTTATATTGATTTGACAACCAAGTGAGCATAATATTTTAATAAATTTTTCATTTTGATATGGACAAGCATTAGTTATCGTTACATCTCCACCCGCGATTGCTACTGCGGTCATAATTGTTCCTGATACGATCCTATCTCCCATCGGCGTATATATTGTACCTTCTAATTTATCCACACCATAGATAGTAATTTTCTTAGTTCCAGCACCTAAAATCTTTGCGCCCATTTTATTCAAGAAATTGGCTAAATCCACTATCTCTGGTTCTCGTGCTGGATTCATGATAGTCGTTTTACCGGGTAAAAGACAAGCAAATTCTATTAAATTTTCAGTCGCTCCCACACTAGGCAAACGAAGTCTTACTTTTCCAGATTTCGCATATCTGGCATCAAAAGATATACACTCTCCGCACTCTTCGACCTTTACGCCTAATCGCTTCAGTGAATTAATATGTATATCTATTGGTCTAGAGCCAATCTGACAACCACCAGGTAAACAGAGCCGCATAGACTTGAATCTCGATAGCATTGATCCTAATAGAAAAACTGACGATCTCATACTCTTAGATAGGCTCTCAGATATTTGATCATTTCGTACTTTCTTAGGATCAATCTTAATGATATTACCCTGCCTATCTACCAATGCCCCCAATCCTTCTAGAATACTAATCATGTTATCAATATCTGTGATATCTGGCATCTCTCTTAACTCTACTACTCCACTTGCTAATATTGATGCGGACATTATAGGCAGAGTGGCATTCTTTGATGTTTGATTCCGTATCTCGCCAAATAATTTATTCCCACCAATGATTTCAAAACACTCTTTCTTCATAGATATATATATGCGAAAATTGTGTAAAAAGTCTTATTATTAAAAGAATTTTCTTCACTATCGCATGAAGATATAGTTTGTACTTGCTCAATAAAAAAAGAGCAAAGTTATTGATCTTATTTTTTTCTGCATATGTATAGCATGTGGCAACTATATCCTTGTAGGTCTTCTCTTTCGCAAACTGATAGTTGATATTTTACCCAAACCTTAAACTCTTCTTCTGACAGTGAATTAATCTTGTCAGATATAATATTTACAATACCATCTACTGCTACGTTGTGTAAATATTCTATATTATAATTTTTCAGTATATTTTTGAATTCTTGTATATAGAATGGTGCGAATATTCCTTCTGGATATCTTACAAGTTTGAAATTTTCATCAAAATCATTAGGAAATCCATCTAAGAGATGATCTACTGCCCAATCTGCAAATACTCCATCACTAGTAATGTATGCAAACATTATAATTCCATTTTTCTTGGTAACACGAATAGCTTCTTCGATTGCTTTATTAATATCGCTATCTTGATACAAATGATACAACGGACCTAATACTAATGTCATGTCAAATATATTATTAGTAAATCTTGATAGATCTACTGCATCGCCTTGCTCCGCTCGTATTTTCATATCTTTTGTAATTTTACTCTTCAGAATATCAAGATTGTGTTGCACAAATTCTATTGATGTAACATCATATCCCTGACTAGCATAGTTCAAGGAATATCTGCCTGTGCCTGCTCCAACCTCTAAGATTTTATCTCCTTTCTTTAGATACTTTTCTATATATTCTTTCGTTATTAGATATTCTACATTATGAGTATTGTCTTTTATTAATCTATTATCTTCATCATAATTCTCATAATGATTAGATAATAAATTCTTTCTATCGTTTTGCATATTACTCTCTCCTAACAAAAATTATATCACAGATAATGAAAAATGTATACAAAATGTTTGCACTTTGTATACACTTCAATTAAAATTTTTTAAATTTTAGTTTTACGAGATTGTCGGTCAACATTCAACACAACACCTATCGCACTCATGAAAACCAGCGAACTTGTTGAGCCGGCAGAGATAAACGGAAGTGGCAAGCCTGTTGGCGGGATTGAGCTGTTAACATCAGTTATTGTATTATAAAAACAATTAGATTTTTCCTGTCACCTCTTCAATATACATATCCATAAAATCTTTCATTAATTTTATTTTTTCCTTTGCCAACTTTTTAGCAGCATTAGTGTTCATATGTTCGCCCAATCTTAAAAGCTTGTTGTTGATGTGATGAATTGTTGATGCATCTTCTTTACTCTCATTATATTCATTTTGATACAAAGGAACGCCCGGATCATAATCAACCACATTATGAGCCATTCCATATTTAAAAGTTCTAACGATACCTACTGCACCAATTGCATCTAAATTATCAGCATCTTGTAAAATTTTACTTTCTATATCTTGAACATTAACACCACCTTCACCAAACGAATACTCTTCGTGGTGTTCTATTGAATAAAGAATATGTTCTCTTTGCTGTTTCGTTAAATCTATTTCATCTAAAAACTCTTCAACAACAGGTAAGCTTTCTTTTGGCGTAACAAACTTATTTTGCTCTGCCCCTAAAATCCTATGTATATCATGAATAAATGCAGATACAGCAACAACAACGATATCCCCACCCTCTTTAGATTGTAAATATAAAGCATATTTTAATGATCTTTCTAAATGGTCTATATTGTGACCACTAGCATCTTTGCTAAAATATTCTTCAACCTTATTTCTTAATTTATTTATAATTTCTTCAACTTGCTTCATTGAAAATCTCCTTATTAAAAATAAGTATACCACACAAATAAAAAAAATGTATACACTTTGATTATAATTTGTATACATTTCTTAAAAATTTTTAAATTTTACTTTTCCGTGATTGTATATCAACATTTAGCACAACTCCGATAGCACTCATAAAAACAAGTAACGAAGTTGAACCGGCAGAGATGAACGGAAGTGGAAGTCCTGTTGGTGGAATTGAGCTGTTAACACGAGTTATTGCACTAATAAACTAACAAAAAAAGAACTAGTTTTATAGTTCTTTTTCTGTTTCTTTTACTGAAATATCCATTTCTAATTTTGCCAATTCATTTTCTGAATAATCTTCAAATTTCATATGTGCTGGTTCATAATTGCCTAAAAATTTACCAGAATAATCATATGCACTTAAAGTTAAATTTCTTATGGTTTTACCATCTATAATATCTTCAAAATAACCTATTATTCCAAAAAGCAACGGAAAACAACCTATATCAACAGTGTGATATCTGCTATTTCCTTTATCATCAATAGATAGAAATTCTTCCGTTTTGTAAATCTCTTTATCTTGATGCAAAATAGAAACATCAACATGTCTTCTAAAATCATCATCTTCATAAACAGTATTTGTCATCTTTAACATTGGTTTATTACAGTCTTTGCAAGTTATAACCCACTCTGTTTTGAAACTAAATGGCAAATTTCTTTTTGAAAATTTATCATATACATATTCTTTATCATTTTCAACAATAGGCGTTTCAGTTATTAAATATTTGTCCATATAAAACTCCTTTATACGAACCCATAATAACACAAGCTGAAACAAATTGCAATACCCTAAATTCTACTTTTCTTACTCTGCTTATCTACATTTAGCACCACTCCTATCGCACTCATAGCGTCAAAACTTTCGCTTTTGCTGATTTACTACCGTAAATACTAGCCTATTGCTCGGTTTTTCCTTTCCCCTTCAAAACATTCGTTTTGTGGGGACCCCAAGAATGTCTATCGACATTTAAAACAACCCCTATCGCACTCATAAAAACTAAAAGTGAAGTTGAGCCGGCAGAGATAAACGGCAACGGCAAGCCTGTAGGTGGGATTGAGCCGGTTACGACGGCTATATTAAGAATAGTTTGTATCGATATTACCGCTCCAATGCCGAAACATAAGAATGCTGAGAATTTATTATTAGCACGCATACCTATTATGAAAATATTGATGATTAATATTAAGAAAATTATACATAATGTAATACAGCCAATAAGTCCTAATTCTTCTGCTATGATAGAGAAAATAAAGTCTGACTCGCTGAATGGTAAGAAGAGTTCTGCCTGACGACTATTGAATAGTCCTACTCCCCATACACCACCACTACCGATAGCATATAGTGATTGGATCAACTGATAACCTTCATCTAATGGATTCTTCCAAGGGTCTAAGAATGCTACAATTCTACTCAGTCTATATGGCTCTATAATGATCAATAATAGCACTAGCGCAATGGCCGGTACAATCATGATGCCAAATACTTTTAGTCTAAGTCCACCAATGAACATCATGAAAATTAGTGTGAATGCTACGCACATAGTAATCGACATATTTGGCTCTAGCATAATGAGTAGACAATATATACCGCCTAGAGACAGTACGATCAAAATGTGTTTCCATTTCTCTAATTTATCTCCATCTGATAAGTACCCTGCTAAGAAGAATACCAATGAAAATTTTGCCACTTCGCTTGGTTGCATAGTGAATCCACCTATCCCAATCCAACGTGTCGCACCATAACTAGTCTTGCCTAATCCTGGTATAAATACTAAGACTAAGAAAACAATACCTACTAAGTAAAATATCCAATAAAATTTCTTGTATATATTGTGATTAATAAACCTACAGATAATTAGACCGGCTAGTCCTATCACGACGCCTAAGATCTGCTTTTTTAGGTAGAAAAACTCATAGCCATAATGGACACTAGCGGAATACTTGCTAGCGCTATACACCATGATACAGCCAAATATAGCCAAACCAATCGTTGATAATAAGACTAAAATACTATTTATTCTGCGAGATCTCATATGCTCTCACTTTTCGATCAAATAATCTACCGCGCTCTATGTAATTCTCGAATTGGTCATAACTCGCACTAGCTGGAGATAATAATATTGTGTCATTTGGTATCGCCAACTCAATCGCCATATCTACCGCATCTGATAGATCTTTGACCTCATGAATACTAAAATTTGTATTAGCATTAATTAAATCTTCAGATATCTCTCCAAATACTATTATTTCCTTTACCTTTTTGGATAAGTGAGTGAATAATTGCGAATAATCAAGACCTTTTTTAGATCCACCTAATAACAATATAACTCCACTTTTCATCGAACTTACCGATGCTAAAGTTGAGGCAATATTAGTAGATTTGCTGTCATTTACAAAACGAATATTATTCACCACCGCCACCAGCTCATTACGATATTTTTCTGGTACGAAAGAGATTAATGCTTCACGCATCTTTTTTATACTCACTTTATATATGTAGCCATATGCAATCGCGCACATGGTGTTGTATACATTATGTCTACCCTTAATCGGTAATTCATGAATGGATATTACTCTATCGCCGAATAAATAAATATAACCATCTCTAACGCTAATATCAGCATGATGATCGTATGAGTAAGTGATTCTTTTAGCACTGGACTCTATATCTAACCCTTCATCAATATTAATGACTATATGATCTTTTGATTGAAGGTTTTGAAATATCTTCTTCTTGATCTCAGTATATGTATCAATATCTCCATGTCTTATTAGATGGTCCGGAGATATATTTAGAACCGTAGCTACATGTGGGTGAAACGTATCACAGTGCTCCAGCATAAAGCTACTAACTTCGGCGACTTTGATATATCTATTCTTCTCAAGAACTGCCCTAGATAATGGATAACCAATATTGCCACATGCGATTGCTTTATGTTTTTGATTTAGAATTGCTGTAATGAGTTGCACCGTAGTCGTCTTACCATTTGTTCCAGTTATAGCGACTAGTTTATCACAATACTGTGATGCAAATTCTATTTCGCTGAAAACCTTCACTCCATGAGCCTCAGCCATTCTTATATACTGATTGTCAAGAGTAATTGAAGGCGATACTATCATATAATCCATCTGGCTAATAAGATCTTCGTTAATATCGCTTAGTACATAACAATTCGGAATGTGCAGATTTCTTGCCTTAATCTCATCATCGTCATATAAAAAGACATTAGCATGCAACCTTTTTAGCAGTTTACTAACGCTCTCTCCCGATGAACTAAGTCCGTATACTAAAAAATTTTTGTACTTATAATTCATATTACCACCTACATCATTGTATTTATTGTTTTCATAATTATTACACCATGTAGAAAATTATACATAATACGCCCAATATCACAGTAGTAGCAGAATATATAGCTACTATTTTCGGCTCAGTCAATCCGCACATCTGAAGATGGTGATGAAATGGCGACATTTTGAATATCCTTTTCTTCTTCCACTTGAATGAGATAACCTGTAATATTACTGACAAAGCACTAAATACGAAACAAAATCCAAGAATTGGAATGATTAATTCAAAGCCCAATATACATGCACTAGCACCAATATATCCACCTAAGCATAGCGATCCAGCGTCTCCCATGAATATACTCGCCTTATTAGTATTAAACATAAGAAATCCCAAAATAGATCCAACGAACAACATTGAAAGTATATTAATGTTGTTGATATCGTCGATAATTCCGCCTACTTGTCCATTGTTATATAATCTAGTAGACACAATACTAGTGAGCACTGTGAAAAAGATCAAATAATACTTACTAACATTACCTGCTAGTCCATCTAAACCATCTGTCAAATTTACACTATTAGTAGTAGCAATCATCACTAAGATAATTAGCGGAATGATCCAAAAACCTATATCTACCTGCTTGTCCATAAATGGTATAAAAATTTTACCGCCACCAAACAAAAAATAAATATATAATGCTAGAATGATTGAAATACCTAGTTGTCCAATAATCTTTTGGTATGGCTTGAGACCTAAATTTTGCTTGTACTTAATCTTAAGATGGTCGTCCATGAGTCCAAGTATACCAAAAAATATGCTAGATAATAGACAAATGAACCAATTAGTATCAAACTCTATAATCAAGAACGCTAAAGAAAGTGTAGTGATCATGAATACTACACCACCCATAGTCAGAGTTCCGTTTTTTTCTTTATGACTCTCGACATAATGAAGTATCGTCTGAGATGCTCGTTTTTTACAGAAATAATTAATAATTATTGGCATTAGCATCACAGACAATGTAAAACTTAATAAAAATGCGATTAATAATTTGATCATGCTTTCATCTCATTGGATATATAATATTTGAAATAATTATCAACTACATCATAATCACTATAATGATATTTTACTCCTTTGATTTCTTGATATGTTTCTGCACCTTTACCTAATATAGCCACTATATCATTAGATTTAGCAATAGAAAGTGCATACTCTATGGCTGATCGCCTATCTGTAATTCTCACTACTTTCTTGCTATCAATATCTCTCACTATATCGTCTATGATCATCTCAGGATTCTCATCTCGAGGATTGTCGCTAGTAATTATTACATAATCACTAAGCGCTAGTGCAATATTTCCCATTTCACTACGCTTGGTCTTATCTCTATTACCGCCACAACCAAATACTGTGATTATACGATTGATTGGCATTTTCTTGACAGCACTAAGCACATTCTTAATCCCATCTGGAGTGTGTGCATAGTCCACCATGACATGATAATCAGTAGGAACGTTTAATATATTAAATCTTCCTGGTATCACGAATTCATTGTCAGTAATAGTCCTAACGATCTCTTTGATATCAAATCCTAAATCTATTAATACTGAAATCGCCATCATTGTATTAGATACATTATATTCGCCCATGAGATTAGTCTTCACTAAATGAGATTTATTTTGGTACTCTATTTTGAAAATACTGCCCTTCATTGTTTGCTTTGATTCAATTAGTTTTAGTCCACCATCTTGACCAAATGATAATATTTCAATATTTGCTCTCTTCAAAATATCGCGACCTTCTTTAGTATCATTATTGACTACTCCCATCTTCGCATGAGTGGAATCAAATAGACTAGCCTTACATTTGGCGTAATTCTCCATGGTAATAAAATAATCCAAATGATCCTTAGTAATATTCGTAAGTCCTACTACGTCATAATAAATATTATCTATTTTATTAAGAGCGATAGAATGTGCGCTAACTTCCATGACACAATATTCACAATTATTATTCTCCATATCTCTTATCGTCCTATGTAGGTCAATAGGATCAGGAGTGGTGAGTCGATTAGGAAGCATTAGACTGCCAATAAATATCCCCTGTGTACCTATTAAACCTACTTTCTTGCCCATCTTGGTCAAAATATCACGAACTAGATATGTGCTGGTAGTCTTACCATTGGTGCCTGTTATACCTACGAATTTCATTTTAGATTTGTACGTTGAGAAAAATATAGAACTAATATAAGACATAGTAGACCTTACGTCTTCTACTAGTATCTGCGTAATAGGAATATTTAAATATTTCTCTACTACTAGACAGACTGCACCATTAGATATACTCTCGTGAGCGAACTCATGTCCATCTTGAGATAATCCTTTGATACAAAAATATATACCATTATTCATTATCTCTTTGCTATCACAGCTAAGCGCATCTATGTCTATTTCTTTGTAATTCTTGATGCCTACGAATTTTAGATTCTCTATAATATCATATAGTTTCATAGCTTCACTCTCCTTACCCAACTAATTTAACAAAACTAATTATAAGTTTCATCACCGACTACAAAACTAGACAAAAACATTTAATTTACGATCAAATAAACAATTTCTCCTAAATATAGTTTTGTCCCCTTAGGTGGTAATTGCATTATTACATATTCTCCTTCTCCATCAAATAGTGCATTTAGTCCTATCTTTTTTAGTTCTGACATAGCATTGGCTATAGTCATACCTGTTACATCTATCATTTCAATGTTTGGCTGATTGGCTAATTGATTAGAATCCGTCGCCGGTAATGATTTTACATCAAATATTTCAGAGAATATTCTCTCCCCTATAGGTTTAGCTACCACACCTCCATAATACGCGCCATTTGATGGTTCATTCACAGATATAGCTAAGATATATTGAGGATTACTAGCAGGATATGTCCCTATGAAACTTGATATATATTTACCACTTGCTATTTGTCCATTCTCGTCATATTTTTGAGCCGTACCTGTCTTACCACCTGTATCGTATCCAGCTACAAATGTGTATTTTCCTTCACTATTGATATTATTAGCAAGCATATACTTAATTGTGTTAATGGTTTGCTCGCTTAAATTTATTTTATTTTTCGCCGAAGCGTTTTCGTATAAAATTTGGTTTTCTTGCGTTAGTTTTTGCATTAAATGTGGAGTACACGAATAACCAG
>JAZOUZ010000070.1:0-8141 GCA_045658505.1 Candidatus Onthoplasma sp.
AATTAATTATTCTTTGTGTTATAATAACTTTATAGAAAATTCCATTTAAGGAGATTTCAAGGGGTTAATATGTATAATTTTTTCAAAGATATTCACAATTTCTTCATATCTCTAACTATTCCTTTAGGACGTACTGAGATATTTGTAATTTTTGGTGGATTCTTCTTAGCTACTATATTGTGCGTATTGATATTGACAGCACGAGCATATGAGTCTAGATTGATCAAGGCTATTGATATGTTCAATAATTATTTCATCGATAATGCACAGATTAATGAAGATAATTTGGTAGCGTTTAATAATAAGATGAAGTCTAAGAAAGTGCCTAAACAATTAAGAAAGCAATGGCAACAATTTGTATTATATCGTGAGAACAAGGCAAGTCATTATATGTCTTTTGAAAACTGCGTATCTAATCCTATTAGAAATAGTAGTTTCAAGATTGATATCAAAGTAATGAATATCATTGCATATATTACCGCATCACTTAGTTTCTTGTTGACATTGTATTGTGAAGATATTAGTTTGATATCTACTTTGCAACAAGCGGTTATTACTCCGGTAATTATTTTGTTGTTGAATTATTTAGTAACCATATTCTTGGATCTAAGACATAATGCTATTGTGAGCGACTTGTATCAGAATTATCAGTATTTTGAAGTCAACATTGATAAGGCTACTCAGACTTTACCTGATTATGTCGACTATGAAGTATTGTTTGATAAGAATGAGATCAAGCGTGGTATTCCTATTCTTTATGCTTATCTACAAAAACGTGCAGAAGAAGAGCAACGCGAATTAGAGCGTGCTAGACTAAAGAATATTGAACACGAGAAATTTAGTTTTGATGAAGCTGGCGTCGCTGGATCACTAGTATTAGAGAGAGCGATGCAGGAGGCAGAGAACTACATAGCAGAGCGTAAGAAATACAATCAAGATACTGAGCAGATCAATTCTGATATTACTCAGGAAGATATGAATTATCGTGAGATTACCAAAGAATACAATAGACAGATGCAAGTTAGTAAAGAGTCATTCGCCAACTACAAAGCGCAGTTGGAAGAGGCATCTTCTAGTATTGAGGCGAACTATCTAAAGAAACAACAACAACAAGAATTGGATCGTCAGAGAAATCTAGAAAGAGAATTCGATACTGCTACTGAGCGACATAAAAAAGTGATTCAGTCATATCAATCAGAATTAGATACTGTGGATAAGTTCCGTGCAGAGAGTAGAAAGAATCTAGAGTCTGCTATGATGAGTGAGTTTAGTTCTTATAGTAGCAAAGTTTATGACGAGGCTAAAAAGCAAGCTGAATTGAGACAAAAAGAAAAATTTGACAAACTAAAAGCTAATATTAAAGAACTAGAAGAAAAAATTGTAAGTAAAGATCATGAATTAGAAAATATCTATGCCAAGCATCAAGAATTGACCGAAGCATTAGAAAATAGCGGAGAACTAAGTGCGGTACAAGATGTAATAAATCAGCAATCATATGTAGCACCTACATACGAAGAGCCTCAAGATAATGGGGAACAACCATTAGAATATGTGCCAGAGTATCAAGATGTAAACTATGAAGAACCTGCAGATTCGGAGGCTGAAACTTTTAACTATGATACAAATGAAGAAAGTTTCGACTATGAACCAATTCCTGAGCAACCTGCTGAAACATATGATAATCAGGCAGAAGAGACATTTAATTATGAACCGATCGAGGAAAAAGTTAAATTTGATTATGAACCTGAAAATAATTTAGAGACAGAAGAAGAGATTAAATTTAACTATGAGCCAGAACAGGAAGAATTGAAGGAAGATTCTGTAGATACCGAATCAGAAGGCGATATAGATGAAGAGTTCGAACCAATCGAAGACGATGAAGAAGGTTATATCAACCCATACTTAGTAGATACTATAAAACAAGAAGAAACTAAGGTCGATGACTCCACCGACCAAGAGGAAGAAAGCATCGAATCAGGGGAAGTAATAGATGTGATTGTAGCTCCTAAGAAAAAGGCTGGCAGACCTAGAAAGATCGTAGATCCTACAACTATTAAACCAAAAAGAAGTGTAGGTCGTCCTAAGAAGGTGGTCGAAGAGACAGAGCAAAAACCAAAGAAAAAAGTGGGACGTCCTAGAAAGGTTGAGATAGTAGATACTGAGCCTAAGAGAAAAGTGGGCAGACCGAAGAAAGAAAAGGTCAAAGTCGTAGATACTCCTAAGAGAAAGGCTGGTCGTCCTAAGAAAGTAGTGGTGGCAGAGCAACCTACTAAGAAAAAAGCGGGTCGTCCTAAGAAAGTGGTAGACAATATAGAAACTACTGAGAAGCGTCCTGTAGGCCGTCCTAAGAAGGTCGTAAAGCGTAGTGTCGGTCGTCCTAGAAAAGAGAAGATCGAAGAAACTAAGCGTCCTGTAGGTAGACCTAAGAAAGCAGACAGCATCGCGAAGAATGATCACGTAGATCTTGATCTATATCTTCAAGAAATTGATAAGGCTATTGCTAACGAAAATGCGGTAATCGAAAAAGCTCGTAAAGAACTTGAGAAAAAAGCTAAAATCAAAACTAAAAAGTAATAAAAAAATGGACTGAAACAGTCCGTTTTTTTGTGCTATTAAGCATTAAGTGCTGCTAGTAATTCTTCTACATCTAATTCATGTACTTGGCAAGCTTCTTCTAAAGACTCCATCTGAGCACATGGGCAATATATACAATGCAAACCAAAATTGGTAAGTATATCTTCTGCGTTAGGATGATTCTCTAAGACAAAACTTATTAAATCTGTTGCTTTAAATTTCATAATTCTCTCCTTGATTATTAAATCAATGATATTATATATAAAAATTATGAAAAGGTCAATGAATTTTATAAAATTTTACTATTTTATTATCTTGACAAATCAACTAACAAAGTATATAATACTTCACATGATTAAGACGATTTTCAATAAGCTTTCATTGGCATTATATTTTATAGTAAGTGCACTTATCGTAGAAGTGATTACTTTTCATTTATTAGATTTTGGCTTTATGCCTGAGTATTTTTTGTACAATTTTGCTATTATTTGCATCATCGCATTGCTGATTTATGCTATACCTAATTACACTGCGCAGTATATTGCATATTTGGTAGTGATTTTGATACAGATAATATTGACTTATGTGAATTACTCACTATCTGTTATTTATGGAGATCTATTCTCTATAGATATGTTAATGTTGGGTGGTGAGGCAATGGCTGCTATTACTACTAATTTCATATATTTCGCAGTGATCGGTCAGTTGGTTGCAGTATTTTTGGCTATAGGTATCATTGGTTATTTGATACTAAAATATGCTAATAGAGATAAGGTTAAGATAAAAGAGCATTTTACGATTTTCAATATCGTGATTATCCTAGTAGTTCAATTATTTTCATTCGGTTGTTGTGTGAATACTAGAAATAATATCAATTCTTCAGCGAGTAATGATCCTATGTCATTTGTTCATAGCGATGCATTCTTGATGAATACGGCTTATATCAAAGAAAATAGTTATCAAAAGTTTGGCACATATGGTTATTTTACTAATTTAATATTGAGTAACACTAATAATTATAATGCATCACATAAGGCTGCGACTATTGATTACTTTAATTCAGGAAATATGTATGATGGTACATACACTGTGAATGGCGAACAGATGTCTAATGGTATGTTTGGTAGAGCCAATGGTCAAAATGTAATTGTGATCATGATGGAGTCTCTTGAGTGGTTTGCTTTTGGAGATGGTAAGTATGATTATTCTCTTGAGAATTTATCAGACGAACTAACACCTAATATATATAACCTAATTCATAGTGATTCTTCTATGATTTCATCTAATTTTTATTCGAAATCTAAGACAAACTATTCAGAAGCGTTTGCTGTTCTAGGTTTGTATCCAGTAGGTCAATCATTATCAGATGTATTAGGATTTGGTTATGACAATGACACTAATGCATTTGGTTATTCTATGCCAAGTGTGATGAGAGATGAAGGATACACTACATCATATATTCATTCCAACGAATTAGATTTTTATCGTCGTAGTAGTACTCATAAATATCTTGGATTTGACAATGTATTAGGAAAAGATACAGTAAAAAATAGCAATGGAGACAAGGTATATAAAGGTAGTGATTTATGGTGGGATCATTGGGACGCAGAAGGTGATTTCGCTAGAAATGCCATGTATACAATAGTGCCAGAGAATTATAAAGAGAAAAATTTCTATTCCTTCTATCTCAATGTATCATCTCATGGACCATATGTGTATGATAAGAATGATGGAGATTGTTTGCGTTATCGTGATTATGTAATGTATGGAGAAGATGATTGTGTATGGAATAGTGAAAAATCTATTTGGGAATTAAGAGATAAGTCTACATGTACCTATGATAAGAAAAATAAGATCTGGCGAAAAAATAATAATTCAGATCTTACTTATACAGAATGGTATCAAAACATAGTGGATAAATTCGGAGAAACCGATCCAGCATTGTGCAACGAAATGATATTTTACCAATGTGGAGTAATGGGATTAGATGAAGCTATAGGTGCTATAATTAAGCAATTAAAAGACTATAAATACGACGATGGTACTAGCGTGTATGATAATACTACTTTGTTGTTGTATTCTGATCATTATGCATACTACAATGGACTAACTAATAGATACAAAGGATTTGATTCTAGCGATGTAACAAGTGTAGAACTAAATACTGTTCCTATGATTATTCACAGTAGTGCGATTAAGGAATATGCAGATGAGTATTATCCTAATAGAACTAAAGAATATTTAATAAACGATAGATTTAGTTCTGCCTATGATATAATACCTACATTACTAGATATTCTAGGAGTAGAGTATAATGAGAATTTATATTTAGGACATTCATTGTTTAGACCGGCAGACAATTATTACACTATAGGAGAAGAAAATCGTGATATGACTGTATATTACTCTAATACAGGTGGAATATATAGTGAACACATGTATTCATATAATCTTCGAGATTTCTATACTACTAGTGATGAATTGGGTTCAGATACTCAAGATATCTTTATGAATGAAGTTTCGAAAGTTTTAGTGAAATTAAATTATTTGGGAATACTGAATAATTATCATCTATACAATCAACTAACTAATGTATAACTAATAAATTATGTACGAGGTAGTCAAATAGACTACCTTTTTTATTACCAGCACCAATGCCTAAATAATGGACAGCAACAACGATTAGTTCTTTTTTCTTTTCTTTTCTTTCTTCACGACAGATAGGTTCTTTCTTGCAATCGCAATCTTTCTTATAGTCATAATCATTCTTGCAACCGCAGTCATGTTTTTTGTCTTCGTATTTATCATTCTTTTCTTCTGTGTAGTAGCTAGGGAAGCAACAGTATTCTGTTACTCTTACACAGCATTTTTCTTTTTCGCGAGATGAATATTTCTTATCTTCGCAATTGTCGTCATATCTATTGTAATACATTTTTTCTCCTTTCGAACACAATGTGTTCTATGACATAGTATTCTGAAATTATAGTAGACGTGAAAAAAACAATACACATTGGTATTGTTTTATTAATTATTTATGCATAGTAGCGACAGTAAATGCACCGTTAGCCACTTTGTCTAGTATCTTATTAATATCTGATATGGTTAGTTTGAATTGGTATGTGAATTCTTTCTTACCATCATAGAAATAAAATGTCTTATCAAAATCATGAAAATATCTACCATGACAAAGAGAATTTCTAAAATGTCGTACATTTTCTTTTGTTAGTCCTCGTATACAACCATTTAAAGTATTGAATAGTTCTTCATTTGATTGACTAGATGCTAGATTAAATAATAGATTAGATATTAGTGAGAAATAAAAGTTTATTGAGCCTAATTTGTTCTTGAGTTTAGGGAACTTATCTACTATTTGATCCCATGTGGTATTTGATCCTATGGCCATTAGAATCTTTATGGTGTCTACTTTTTCATTAAAATTTTCGTTGGCGCAGTCTGGGAATCTAATCGCTACATCTAGGTCTGCGTCGCTCTCAAATTGTTTTCGATTTTCTTTCACATAATAGAAATAATTATACGCTCGTTCTATTTGATTATAGTCTAGATCTCTAAGTGTGTTATCGTCATTGTACAGTTTCATATTGTCTCGAATGTCGCTACGATATTCTATCTGCGTGATTGGGGTAATATACATTTTGCCATGTTGGGTGTGTCGTAGGACATTAGATGTTAGGATCTCTATTAATTCAATCAATTCTCTACCATTTAATTTGACTATGTAATCTGAGCCATTTACTTGGCCTAGATTTAGCTCAAATGAAGTAAGGTCAAATACAAAATTTGGATTCGTCTCGCTATTATGTACAATGCTCTCGCGTATACGTTTGTAAAGTTCTTTGTTGTTGAAAGGAAACTTTTCACCATTTTTTGTGATCTCGGTTTTGATTAAGTTGAATAATGCTTTTTGTTTAATTAGTCCTTCATCGAATCGGGTAGGGTCAGAAGCCCATAATTGGTTGATTAGAGTAAATAGGTCTTTTGTTATATTGATGCATACTTCTTGAATGCAAGTATCGGTAACAAGTCTGATATGATCTCTAGCGTAATTTCTCATAATTTTTCGCAATTCTCTATCTGGTTTTTCTGCCATTTTTCTAGATGCTGCTAGAAATATATTATGTAATACTAAACTCTCAGTCAATGTTCTTTGATAATTATTACTCATGTCAATATTTTAGCACAAAGCAAAATAATAATCAATGTTTAAGCAAGGGTTTTATAATATAATCCTATCTAAGAAAAATCTTTAGAATTTCTAAATAGAAATAAAAAAAGACTGCATAAGCAGTCTACTTGGCGCCCCGAGGTGGTTCCGTTTTTTATCCGTCTCAGCCCATATCAGCCACTATTCAAAGTGTAATATCATTACCAATTTAACATTTTCAAACTTATTAAATCGTTAAGTTTTGAGTGAATTAAAAGTTTACAAATTTGTGATGTCCAATGTTGAAACATTATGTTTTGAGACCAAATCATTAATATTGCCACATTCTTCTAGTTCAGTTTTTACATATTCACCTTTTTGCCAATAACATTTCCAAGCTTTTGCTGTATCATTTGTTTTTAAAACTTCATACTTTTCATCAATAATTTTTAATGCTGTGCAATTTTCAAAAGCTAGAGCAATACCTTTTGTAGTTTTCATCATTCTTTTTAAATCTTCTTGTCTTGCACTTTCTTTATCGTAATGTGGACAAAATAAAGCACTAATAAAACCAAGGCCTGTTACCTTAATTAGTTGAGTTGAATTGCTAGTAAATCTTCTAGAATCACTATTTCCATAGTCACACCAACAAATTCCTCCCGCACTTATTCCGCACAACACAGTTCCATTATTACCTGCTACCTTTAACATTTCATCAACTTTATATTTTCTTAGAATATTCATCAATCTTAAAGTGTTTCCGCCACCAACATAAATTATATGTGCATTATTTATTTTAGATTTGACAGTTTCTATATTTTGCAAATCATTTTCTCTTAAATGCTCGCATTTACAACCAAGATTTGTAAAGTTGCGATTGATGATATTATAGTAATCTTCAGCACCTTCAGCACTTTTTTGTGTAAATGATATAAATAAGAAATTTGGATTTTTTCTTCCTGTCATTTTTACAATTTCTTCATCAAATTCTTTAATTTCATAAGGCTTTCCAGGGCGTCCATTTTCTCCACCACCCATTGCTAATATTTTCATAAATACTCCTTCACTCAATAAGTGTAGCACAAAAATTATAAACATTCAACCTTTGAATTGAAAAATTTGTGATTTTTGTAGAAAATAAAAAAATATCTCACCTTTACAGATGAGATATGATTTGGCGCCCCGAGGTAGTTCCGTTATTTATCCGCCTCAGCAAATATCAGCCATTGTTCAAAGTGTAATTTACTTATAAATTTTACATTTATAAACATATTAAAACTTCAAATTTTTAGTTTATAGAAAATGTTTGTAATTTTATTTTGAAAGGTTAAGAGATTAAGATTTGTATTATATGGTTTTTTCTTTAGGTTCGCCGTAATAATGTTGATACATACTAATAAATTTA
>JAZOUZ010000071.1:0-12009 GCA_045658505.1 Candidatus Onthoplasma sp.
TTTGCGAGACCGCTAAGGATATCATTGATATGCATATTTATATCGCAGATACGAAAGATATAGATGTAAAGTATAGTAAATTAAGTGAGAATAAAAATTTCTACGCTCTAGATGTTGATACTTTAGAAACAAATGGTTTAATAAGAGTAGCTCAAGAAGAAGTTGGTTTATAAAATAAAATACGAACTTGATAGTTCGTATTTTTTCATTGTAATATTAAAAACCTTATATTCAAGCAATGGAGAAGGAAATTATTTTATTCACTGAAGTCATATACTAGATCTAAAGAATGAGCATTAGTAGTACATGATAATAAGGCTTCATTAAGTTTTGTCTCTAAATTTCCGTCGATTGTCAACTCAGATGTATTAGTACCGTCGCTTATTTTAATTTTAGAAATATGAGCAACTTTATTATTACTGTTTGTGATACAAGAGTTCCAGAAATTAGCTAAATTTACAATTTCTAATACTTGATTAGAGTTGGTTTTATTACTCTCGTATGCACGACCATTTAATATAAACAGTGTATCATATTTATAATTAGATGTAGTAAATCCTAAAGTATCAAGATGATTGGTTGCAATAT
The DNA here is from genome assembly GCA_045658505.1 of Candidatus Onthoplasma sp. GTDB lineage: Bacteria > Bacillota > Clostridia > Christensenellales > UBA1242 > Onthoplasma. The sequence continues at coordinate 589 of JAZOUZ010000071.1, forward strand.
CGCAATCAACGTCAATCAAAACTAATTTTATAGCATTGACAGTAAAATTAGACAAATTATTAATATCTGCACTAAATGTAGGCCATCTTACAAGATCGTTCTTAGCGGTGGTAGGGATATTTGGAATTGAAATTGAATTGATTGATCCTATTGTGAATTTTTGATCAAAAGAATTAGATCCATTATCAAAAGTATATCCTGATGGCAACACAAATGTTGCTGTATACTCAACTTCAGACACTATAGCAGAGATAGTCATATCCTTTAGTTCTCCTAAGTTATAAACAGGCCATGCTATAGAATATCCAGAAGCGGCAGCCGGTAATGTAGGAATTACTGCTTCGGTATAATTCTCTATAGTATATTTTACATCTTGACTCTTAGAACCGTCTTCAAATACATAGTCGCCTGGAAGAGTAAATGTAGCAGTATACTCGATAGGAGTCTTCTCGACATTTACAATAATGTTAGTAAGAGTAGATGTATCAAAACTTTCCCATACAGTATTGTAGTGATCGATAGATGGAACTTCTGGTGCTATTACTTCAAGGCTTTCTATAGTATAAGTCTTAGTAGTTACTTCTTCAGTGCCATTCATAAACTTGACAGAGTATTCAGTCGCTGTCTTATTGAGATTAACTACAATATCAGTAAGAGTATTAAGATCGTAACTATCCCATGTTTCATTCTCATAATGAGGAAGATCAATGGTTGGTTCTGTAATTGCTTTGTTCTCTATAGTATACTTCTCAGTAGCTACTGTAGTATCACCATTCTTGAAAGTGACAGTATATTCAATAGGTGCTACTTGGGCTGTAACTACCAATTCATTAGTATTATCGTAGTTAAGTGTATAACTAGGCCATGCGATATAATAATGTTGAGGTACTTCAATAGTTTCTAGGCTAGGCGCGGTTACAGTTTCATCTGTAATGATATACTTTAATGATTTTTCGCTAGTTTCGTCTGCGAATTTGTAATCCGTAGGTAAAACAAACTTGATAGTATACTCGATAGGAGTCTTAATAGCGTTTACTACAATGTTTCCTAAGATATCTAGATTGTAATTTTCCCATGCAAATGTGTATCCGTTTTCTACAGGGACGCTAGGTTCGGTAATACTCTTATCTTCAATAGAATAATTCTCAGTAGCTACTGTGGTGTCGCCATTCTTGAAAGTAACAGTAAATTCTACTAATACTTTCTCTACAACAATAGTAGTATCTTCGCTTATTATAGTATCTTCATCGACAATATTAGATCCGATCTTGTATACATATTTGTATCCTGCTGGTGCGGAGAATTTGCTATTTAATTTCTCCAATAGATTTTCTTGAATAGACAGATCAAATGTCTCACTATCTACAGCACCATTAACTGTGATAGAGTGAGTAGATATAGCGAAATTAGCTGAGATAGAAGTCTTCTTACTAACATTGATCTCAATCTCGAGATCTGAACTAAGGTCGCTACCATTCTTGGTCCAATTCACTAAAGCGTAACCACTATTAGGGATAGCATTAAGTGTAATGTCGTAGGTGCGTTTTACTTTGTATTCAGCAGAAGAGTTGGCGCTAATTGTATACTCATCATCGTTGATGGTGAGTATTGCCTTACCTCCTTCAGTAGTAGAAACAACTAAAGTGTGCTCTTGATCATCGAGATAATTCACTACTACAAAATATCCACCGACTGCTAATCCAGCGATTACTATAATAGATATAATAATTCCAATGAATTTTTGCATACGTTTCTCCTTATATTAGATGTTGGCACCAGTTTCTGCATCAACGGCGCCAATAACATTTTCAGTCTCATCTGCCTTAGTATTCTTGTTGATGTTATTCCATAGAGCTTGCTGATGAGCAGCAATCCAAACTTCACTACCTGGTATGATTTCAATGGATAAATCATCAGTAATTTGTTCACCATTGAAGAACTGTTCAACAAGTTTAATCATTTCATCTTCAGTATAAGATGCTTCAGTATTAATCTTTACACCGATTTGGAAAGTGTGGATATTGAAATTTGCATAAACGTAAGCAGTTTTATTCACACGATCTATACTAATGCTATTATTGAATTGTGCATCTTTGGTTTTTTCTAATAATTCTGTAATTTTTGCTCTTTCTACAGAAGTACCACTTAGAGCATAGTGAGATATTACTCGACCTACTATAGAATCATTCTTAGCCAATGAAAGATCTTTCATATTGTCTGCTTGCTTGTATTGAGTATTAATATTGCAGTTATTAATATTAGCCTCAATGAATTCATGTAGTTGATCTAAATATTCAACTAAATCCTCAGCGTCTTTAGTATTGTATATTTCTTCAGACATGGTATCTAAAGCCTTGATTGATTTATCTTTGCCTGTGAAAGTAAATGCAATCTTAGTATCATTACCATTGACTTTAGCTTTAGCTATTACTTCTACATTGCTAGCTTCGCCTTCTACTGTAGATACGTTGGCGGTGGCACTCTCTACATCAACTACTCTGTATGTACGATTTTGTTCAACAATTTCAACCGCTTTATCATCAAGAATATCTACTATAGCTTTCTTAGATACAAATAAAGCGTCTAACTCATCGTCAGAACATGATGGCACTGTTAGAAGAGTACCGCCGACAAGTATAGCAGCTCCAAATCTCTTAATTTTATCTATCAATTTCATATATTTCCTCCCCAATTTATAGAAATTAATTAAATTTTAGCAAAAAATGAAGGGTTTGTCAATAGGTAATATATAAATAATACTATATGTAGTATGTATAAGTAATTAATAAATATTAAAAAAGCGCGCATATGCACGCTATCTTATTACAACTTTGCCTGAAATCCAACTATCAAAGAAGTTTTCTAGATCTTTTTTGCAAGCGGATTCAAAGGCTGTAAATAGATCATTTGGGGTGGCATTAGAATATAAATTATTCCTAAAATACGTCTGTAATCCTTTGATAAATGCTTTCTCTCCTATGAGTTGATATAGACTTTCGTACATCAATACGCCCTTCACATAAGTACAATATGTATATTCTGGTTCAGTGGAGTACTCGTTTACAGCACGCATACTAGTATCGATCGATCCTAATACGTCTTCGTAAACTGTGATAAATAATGTATAATTTGATTTATTGGAATCTATCATCATATCGTGAGTATATTCATAATCATTGTGATCGTAAAATAATAATGTAGAATACTCAGTAATAGCCTCGTCTAACCAAGGATACAGGTATTCATCATTGCCTACCACTCCATACCACCATTGATGAGCAATCTCGTGTACTATTACATTCATATAGTCGTTATGATCGGTGATCCTATCGCTGATCATAACAAGACATGGGTATTCCATACCGCCATGCACGAAATCATTCTTGACTACTGTCAGTGTAGAGTAAGGATAGTCGCCAAAAATATCAGAAAAAGTACGTACTGCATCTATGCAGATTTTGAGATTTTGTTCTACAATGTCGTCGTCATAATAATAGTATGAAATAGTGGTATCGTTTACTTTGTCTTCTACTATTTCAAATTTTTCACTGATTACCATAGCAAAATCTCGCACTAATTTATTTGAGAATTGGACTTTCTTTAGATTGTTATCTAAAAACGTTACAGTTTTCTCACCACTGCCGGCGACAATGTATTGGTCGTTTAGTGTAATATCTACTAAGTAGTTCGCCACTTCGCTATAGAATGGATCGCCGTTAGGGTGATAAGGAGACGTATTGAATCCTTCGATATCATATACACACATAATTGGATAGAAATTTGCTAAATTAATCGTGTCGTCTCCATATCCAAATCTATGTTCACAGTTCGGAAGTGTGAAATCGTATTCTATTTCGATATTTATTCGATCGTTAGGTAATAAACTGTGTCCTAAATCTACACATAAAATATCGTCATATTCGCCTTCGTAAATTATAGATGCATCTTCTTTGTCTACACATACTCTAGTAATATCAAATTCTGCATAACTCATGCCGTTAGGATAGGCAGTATTTAGTTTGGTATTAGATACTACCATATGTGTCGCACCTTGCTCGAAGAATTGAGGATATAAATGCAGTTTTAGTATCTTCAATATTTGATCGGTATTATTGACGTAGTCTATCGATTGATTGACTATGCAATGCTTATTGTCTACATCTAATGCGATACTGATTTCATAGCAGGTTAGATTTTCGCTGAGTGTATCTAAGTTGTCTTTTTCTTGACAACCCGAGATAAGAAATATGGATAAACAACTGATACAAATAACTATAAATTTTTTCATAATTTAACTTATGCACAGGTTGTCCACAGTAGAACAAAACTTGTCCACATAGAAAATGTAAAATTGTGGATAAGACCTAAAATCTCATGACATAATTGTTTTACAAATAGATTTTATTGTGGTACAATTTAGTCATATGGCATTCTGTAAATTTAGTCCAAGCTTTCACGGCGACAATAAAGTGATGATTGATAATGTATTTATCAAGGACTATTTGCCGTCTGCACCAGATTTGTGTGTGAAGACATACCTATTGGGATTAAGTATGTGTAATAATGCGGACGATATGGAGAACACTTTGTCATTCTTCGCTACGACTCTTAAGGTATGCGAAGATGATGTGGTATCGCTATTTAAGTATTGGGAAGACCAAGGAATAGTACAAGTATTATCCACGGATCCGATCGAAGTTAGATATTTGCCCGTAATCGCTAGAAGCAATACCATTAAGAAATTTAAAGTCGATAAGTATACAGACTTTAATATTCAAGTACAGGAATTATTCAGTGGGCGCATGGTGATGCCTAATGAATTCATAGAATTCTATAATCTAATAGAAAAAAGACATATCCAAGAGAATGCTCTAATTGCGATTATCAAGTATTGTGTAGAGTTTAAAGGATTCAATCTTAGTCCAAACTATTGCATAGCGGTCGCTAGAGATTGGGAGAGAGAAGGGATACATACCTTAGAGCAAGTTCAAACAAAAATTGAAGATTTGGGAATCATTGACGACAAGATGAATCTAATTTTGTCTGCTATGGGTACCAAGAGAAAAGTGCAGATAGAAGATAAAGATCTACTCAATAAATGGCTTAATGCGTACGGATTTGATCTAAATGTGATCATATATGTAGTGAAGAGTCTAAAAGAAAAGAAACGTAGATTAGATGTGAATGTATTAGATGAATATTTGACCAAATATTTCGAGATGAAATTATTGTCTATTCCGGAGATAGAAAACTACAACAATGAATTGGAGAATCTATACTTCGTGGCTATGTCAGTCAATAAAGAATTGGGTATCTTCTACGAAGATCTCACTAAAGAGATAGATACATATGTAGTAGTATGGCTCAATATGGGCTTTGATATCGATACGCTAAAGATGGTAGCTGATAATTGCTTCAAGTCCAGTGTGCGCACCCTAGAAGGGTATCATAATATATTGACCAAACTATTCAAGTTGGGAATTGTCAGTATGGATTCGTATATAGAATATCTAAATGATAACTTTGCATTAGATACTAAGATCAAAGAGATATTGGAAGGTTTGAGAATATCACGAAATGTGAACAATATGGATAGATCGTTCTATCATACTTGGACAGAAGATTGGGCATTCACTCATGATATTATCATGTATGCGACAGAACTAGCGAGAGATAAGTCAAATGCAATCAACTATCTAAATAAGATTTTATCTAATTGGAATAGTCAAGGAGTGAAGACTCTAGATAAAGCGAAGAGTATCAAGGTGGACGATAATCAACCATCTAAATTCATACATAATAACTATACTAAAGAACAAATCACAAGTCTAATATCTAACTTAGACGAAGTCGAGGTGTAGTATGAATAAGCAAAAATTAATGGCGAATATTAAGCAAGAATTCATGCTAAAAAGATATAAGGCACAGGAAGAATGCGAAAACTATATCAATAGACTAAGATCAAATCCTGAATTTGATGAATTGTATTCAAAATTCTACGCTAAGAGAATAGAGTATATGAAATCAAAATTTGAAGAAGAAAATCTATCACTCAAGCATGAAGTGGACGATTTGAAGATCGAGATTGATAGATTCTTAGCCAAAAATAATATTGATCGTACTAAATTATCTCCACAATACGACTGTATGATTTGTAATGATACAGGTGTGGCTGGTGGTAGGATATGCAAATGTCTACAGAGTGCTATGAATATTAGAGTGTCTAAGATGGCTAGCAGTCAGTCTGAGTTTAAATCTTTTGACTCTTGCGATAGATCTATTATGGACGATATAGATATTAAGGCTTGCGATTGGCTAAAAGCATGGTGCTTAAGATTCCCGAATATCACTAAGACTAATATCAACATTATTGGCGGGGCAGGTTCGGGCAAGACTCATCTTCTCGAATGTGTGGCTAATGAATTGATCAATAAAGGCGTGGTAGTCGTCTACAAGACTGCGTTTGAACTCAATGAATCTGCTCGATTATATCACATAGGCAAATCTTATGAATTTTCTGACTGTATGAATGCAGATGTATTGCTAATAGACGATCTAGGCACGGAGCCAATACTAAATAATGTAACAGTTCAATATTTGTACAATCTAATTAATGTGCGTCAAATTAATAATAGACCTACGTTGATTAGTACTAATCTATCGCTTGATAATATTCTTGATCGATATGATGAGAGAATATTTAGCCGTCTAGGTAATAAAAATCTAAGCATTAATATTCAACTAACTTCGTCGGATAAAAGAATGAAAAAGAATAGGCAATAAGCCTATTTTTTTTGTTGATATATAAATATTAATAAAAAAATAAAATGAAAAACAATTCACAATTGTTTGTAAAAACGTTTTTAGTTGTTTATAATTATATAAATGAAACTTTTGATGGGGTACATTAAGAAATATAAATGGTATATGATCATTGGACCATTCTTCAAGTTGTTGGAGGCAATACTTGAGTTGTTCAATCCTCTTTTGGTGGCAAAAATCATAGATCAAGGTGTAGTATCCGGAGATTACTATGTCATACTTAAGTATGCTATTATACTTGCTGCCTGTAATATTTTAGGATTCATATTCAGTGTAATAGGTCAAAAATGCGCTTCTCTTACTAGTACTAAAATATCTTATTCCATGAGACAAGATGTGTTTAGTCATGTGGCGAGTTTGTCGCATGCAGAATTAGATAAATTTGGCACAGCGTCACTCATTAATAGATTAACCAATGATGTAGGACAGGTAGAGACTGCTATTGGAGTGTTCATGAGAGTTATTCTCCGAGCACCATTCTTACTAATAGGTGCGTTTATTCTTAGTTTGATGATTAATATCAAGGCGTCTATTATATTCTTGGTATTGATTCCTATAGTATGTATTATTTTAGTGGTTTATACGCTAAAGACTTATCCATTTTTTAATAAAATTAGGGTAAAACTAGATAGAATTAGTAATGTAACTAAAGAGAATTTGTCTGGTACTCGTGTAATTCGCGCTTTCAATAAACAACAAGCAGAACAAGTTAGATTTGAAGAAGTGAGCGAAGACTATACTAAGACAAATATAAAGGTGGCGAAAATCTCCGCAATACTAAATCCTATAATCTTATTGATAGTAGATGCTGCTACTATTGGTATATTATTATTGGGTGGTTGGCAGATTAATCTTGGTGGCATGACGCAGGGTGATGTTATTGCACTGATTGACTATGTGGCGATTATTACAATTTCATTATTATTACTATCTCAAGTAATAGTAATATTTGTGCGTACACATGCTAGTATTAAGAGAGTGAATGAAGTACTTAAGACCGATCCATCTATTCAGAACGAAGAAGGGTCTCATCAGTTTAGGAAAACTGATTATGATATATTGATGGAGTTTAGATCAGTAGGATTCAACTATACTCAAGATGTCAAAGATAAATTGTTTATAAAAGATCTATCGTTTGAGATTCTTCATGGACAGACAATAGGTATTATTGGTGGTACGGGTAGTGGTAAGACTACTATTGCTAATCTAATGACTAGATTCTATGATCCTACTTTAGGAGAAATATTTTACAAAGGTAGAAATCTCAAAGAATATACCTTAGAGCAACTTCGCCACGAAGTAAGTGTGGTACAACAGCGCAGCACATTATTTAGTGGATCTCTTAGAGAAAACATGAAATTAAGAAATGAGAATGCTACTGATGAAGAAATAATTGAAGCATTAAAGATCAGTCAGGCTTGGGGATTTGTTAGCGAGTGGAAGAATGGTCTAGATCATCAGATCATGGCGGGTGGTAAGAATGTAAGCGGTGGACAAATGCAGAGATTGACGATTGCTAGAGCGTTGATAGACAGGCCAGAGATGATTATTCTAGATGATAGCAGTAGTGCGTTGGATTTCTTGACTGATTCGAAATTAAGAAAAGCGATCAAAGAACTCAATACTACCACCGTGCTCATTTCTCAAAGGGCGACTTCAATCAAAAATGCAGACTTGATCATCGTGTTAGATAATGGCGATGTTGTGGGCATGGGTAAGCACAATAGTCTAATGAAAAATTGTGATATTTATCGAGAGATATACGAATCTCAATCAAAATAGGATATGAAAAAGAAAGGTTATGGTAAATTATTATCTCAATTAATGGTTTATGTCAGACCGCATAGGACGGTCTTCTATTTGTCTGTCGTATTTGATCTACTAGCTATTGTTTTGAATATGCTGATACCGACATTTTCTGGACTAGCCATCGATACAATGATAGAAATAGGCAAAGTAGATATGTATCTATTGATTAGATATGTTTTGGTTATTTTGGTACTTACTGTAACAAGTTCGTTATTCGATTGGTTAGGTAGTCATTATATGAATGTATTGACCTACAAGACTACTCAGTCCATGCGAAATTCAATATACAACAAATTAAATTCAGTGCCAATTCGATATATAGATAATACTCCACATGGCGACATAATGAACACTATGATTAATGACGTTGAGAATGTTACAGATGGTTTCTTAGCGGGATTCAAATCAATAGTGTGCGGTGTATTCCAAATATTGACAATTATGGTTTTGATGCTGGTGCTAAATTTGTCATTGGCATTAGTGGTAATATTAGTAGCGCCATTCTCATTGATTGTAGCACTATGGATTAATAGGCGTAGTCAAAAGTTGTATCAAACGAGAGTAGAGACGCAAGGCGTACTCAGTGGATATGGCGAAGAGATGATCACCAATATGAAGATCATCAAGGCGTTCAATGATGAAGAAAATACTGTGGAAAAATTTGAGAAAATCAATGAAGATTTATACAAAGCAAGTGAAAAATCTATGTTTTATGCTACCCTAGCTTATCCTGCGTCTAGATTTATCAATGGTCTACTTTATGTCGCGGTCGGTGCGTTGGGTACAGCCTTGGCTATACAAGGGAAAATCGGTGTAGGTAAAATATCTAGTTTCTTGAGTTATTCAGATAACTTTACTAAGCCATTTAATGATATTAGTAGTATATTTGCGGATCTAAATATTGCAGTAGCTAGTGCGAATAGAGTGTTTAATCTATTGAATGAAGATAATGAGATATCTGATGCCGACCTACCTGAAATGAAAAAATGCAATGCTGAAGTAAAAATAAAAGATGTTAGTTTTAGTTATGAAGAGTCATTCAAATTGATAGAGAACCTTAATCTAGATGTTAAGCAGGGGCAAAGAGTGGCGATAGTAGGCCCGACAGGTTGTGGCAAAAGTACAATAATTAATCTCTTAATGAGATTTTATGATGTGAATAAAGGTAGCATCAAAGTAAGTGGCAAAGATATTAGAAATGTCAAAAGAAATTCATTTAGACAATTCTATGGTATGGTGTTACAAGAAAGTTGGTTGTATAATGCTAGTGTAAGAGATAATGTCGCCTATGGCAAGCCAAATGCTGGTATGGACGAGATTATCGAAGCATGCAAACTTGCTAACGCGCATGCATTCATTGAGAAATTGCCTAATGGGTATGATACTATCATTACCGAGCGTGGAGATAATATTAGTGCTGGTCAAAAGCAGTTATTGTGTATGGCAAGAATTATGCTGCTTCGACCACCTATTATGATACTTGATGAGGCGACTAGTAATATTGATACACGTACAGAGATGAAGATTCAAGAGGCACTTGATGTGTTGATGGAAGGTAGAACATGTTTCATTGTAGCACATAGATTGTCAACGATTGAGAATGCAGATGTGATACTAGTAATGAATAAAGGAAATATCGTAGAGCAAGGAAAACATGAAGAATTATTAGCAAAGAAAGGTTTTTATTATGAATTGTTTAATTCTCAGTTTGGTTCATAATGTTGACAAAATAATCTCGATTTTGTCTTAGGCGGATATTATCATTAATAGATAGAGCGATTTCTACATTTGAGATCGCTTTTTTAATATTACCTAATTGATAATAACATATAGAAAGATAGTCATACGGAGCATCTCGCCAGCAGATAGGAGAAGAAATATAACTTAGAGATCTTGTTTTGATCTTCAACATTTCTTCAAACATTATTGAAGCCCTTAGATAATCTTTATTGTCGAAGTAAAACACACCTAATTCATAGTATGGTTCTCGCACAGTATTGTTTTCTAGAATTGCTAATAAATAGTACTTTTCAGCTAGTTTTTTATTATTTTTTTGTGCGTAACAATGAGCGATATATCTAAGACTCGCGCATCGTTCTTCGTTCCATGTAGCGGTAGGTAGTTTTAAATGTTTTTTCAGTGTTTTGATCGCTTTGTCGTATTCTTGATAAAACATATATTCTCTACCTAAGTAATGCCTATTTCTGTCATTGGTCGGATCTTCTTTGCAGGCGATCTCTAATAGGGGTAAATAATTACTTCTTGATTTGGTATTATCGGCATGATGATCGATTTGAAGAGGAAGTGTAATGTATTCTTCGCGAGCGTCTGTTTGTAGTATTTCGTGAACAGGATTAATCCATTTATATATTTTATTGGCATGAATTTTGTCTGCTAAGAAAACTACACCCTCACTACCATCTGAATTAAAGTTCCATACATACTTATATCTCGCTCTTGTAGCAGTTGGTGTCCAATGTTCTTTTATTATTTTTGACCAGCCCGGCTGTAAGACTTCGTCTAGATCGATACATACGCATATATCGGCATCTTCTGGTATTAGTTTCATGCTGTCATTTCTTGCAGTATCGAATCTAAATTGTTCGTATGCCCGTTTGTCTAATATTATATCTAGATCTTTTAATCTTTCGTATGTCCCATCTGTACTGCCTGTATCTAAGACACAGATGTAATCTGCTTCTTTTACTGACTCGTACCATCTATCTATAAATTTTATTTCATTTTTTGCTATTGCATATACACATATTTTTTTATTCATATTTTTTATTA
>JAZOUZ010000072.1:0-4309 GCA_045658505.1 Candidatus Onthoplasma sp.
AGTTCCTACATATAATGAAGATGATGAGATATTCGAGAAAACTGAAACTATTAGTTTATCAGACGAAGATCAATATATCGAGTTTGTACATCTAGCAGAGTCAAAATCTCTACAAATGTATGTGTCAGTCGTGTCAGGAGGTACAACTATCACTACTAATACCTTGCATATCACATTACCACAGACCTACGCTGGTTTAGAGCCTAAGTATTGTGTAGAGGGTGCTCAATACGAGAATGTAGTGAAAGACGATAAAGAAGAAAACTTGTTTGCATATATGTTCAATGGTAATGCTACAGAAGGTGGTCGTGAACGCATCGGTTTAATTGATTTATCAGGCAATACAATTTATCCAGACTTTAGTGCTATTGGATTCAATATACCAATTAATCCTAACTATATCACATTCAATGTAGGTAATCTCACTCCGATCAAAGATGCGAATGATATCATTAATGGTGTAACCTTTACTGTACCACATGGTGTAGAAGGTGATGATACTAGTATATATATCTCGAATAGAGCGGGTATCACTAACCGAAAGTATAAACTACAACTAATGGATAATGTGGTAGATGGTATTGACTTCAATGGTGATGGTACTCCTGCTGTCAAAAATAATACGCAACAATATGTATCATTCTTAACTACTACTTATGAGAAAGAAAAAGATGTGTTTATTAATGTATTCGCTGAAAATAAACTAGGTACACTAAGAGATAAGAACAATACTTCGTTGTTTACGATTTTAGGTAGTCAGATAAGTGCATCTAAGGAAGAGTACACTATAGAGACAGGAATTATTGGTGAAAAGATATTAGATGAAGAAATCAATATAATATCATATCATGTCACTATCACTATGCATAAACTTTCTAATACTGACGATATTGTAACATATGAGTTTGATATAATATTCGATCATGGCGAGATCTACTTAGAAGGAGAATACGAATTAGATGTTAAAGGAAATAAGATATATAAAGAGTTCCCATTTGATAGTTTGAAATTATCACTCAAACTTCAAGGTGCTACAGGAATTATTAAGAATGATGCTAGTTATAGTGATAATTTAGATATAGTCATATACAATTACGCTATATCTAGTAAATATGATAATGGTTCTGTAGATACTCAATATGCGACATCAATCATCCCTATTAATAATATAATTGAAAATTTTGAAGACGTTCCTAGTGGAGTAACCTACAATATTCAAAACACTAAGTATGAGTTGCCTAATGGCGATATGGTTACTATCACAGACAAGATATTAGAGTATGACCAGACTAGTAAAACTATAATCTTGTATGCGATAGGATACGAGCGCTTGCCAAATGTGGATATTTATATCGATGTATTACTAAATGGATACTTAATAGATACTATAGTATATAATGTTGATATTATTAGGAACTTGCAATTCATAGTGAATACGGCTCCTAATAGTTTATCAGACATTACCAGTATAGATGATTCTACATATATAATGTCTACTAACTTATTATTAACTAGTGATAGTGATAATAATAAATTCAAGACTATTACTATCGGTGCAGATGCTAACGCAACTCATAAGAAAGAATACAATGGTAATGATTATTACGATAATTTGATGGTATATCTATATCCTAGAAAATCATTCACAGCATCGTCTGAACAATTCGCCAATGCGAATGTTGGTATAAAATCATTCTACTCTAATGAAGGCTATACTCAAGATGAATGTATTAGTCTATCGGGCAAAACTATGACAATCAAGAAGGATTTCTCAGGTAGTATAGTGTTGGAGCTTTCTGTTGGTGCGAATGTAGGGGTATATACTAAGACATGGACGATCAATGTTAGTTCAATGTTGACCTTTGATAATAAGTGTATTGATAGTTCGTATTTGTCTAAGTATGGAGATCCATATTCGTCTAATACTGAAGTGGCATTGTTGTCGGATAATCCTATGGCTTCTGGACTAGGTGTGCAGATGACCAAGTGGGGTAATTATCATGATGATATGGTCGATGATATACCAGACTTTGATGTAAAGTATGACTATATGATAGTAGACTATGAAGATGCTATCAAAATGACATCAATATCTAGTTATTATAATGATGAAAAGAATGAATCTAAGGTAGAAACCGGTAAATATATTCTTGGTAAGGATACTGAGACGAATAATGAATATTCTACTGATATTGATAAAGTAACTCTTCCAGTAGTATCTTCTACTACCAATTATTCATTAGTAATATACGAGATGACTATTACATATCTAGGGGATGAGAAGATCTTCTATGTAGCATATAAAGTAGCTAATGAGCAGAAAATCACTGCTAATACTGATATAGTCAATGTGGATGAAGATCAGTATATGAAGACTATAAATAGTAAGAAAAATTATCTACAATTATTCTACTTCGCAGAGACATTCACTGCGGATAGTAAGAAATGGACATTGAGTTATAAGTTAGACAGTACTGACAGTAAGAATAAGTTGTGTCTAAGCTATGAAAGCGATGGAACGGTTAATTATTGGTGGGATGGTAGTGTGTTTATCAATGGTACAGATAGTTATACGATCGATGGTCAGTCTAAGTTGATTAAGATCGGAAGTCCTACCAATACTGAATCTACTATCTCAGATTGGAATACTATTACGTCAAAATCTTCTAAACCTGAAGATACTACTATACATCACACAGTATACTCATATGGTATAGGCGATAATAATGCTAACATTACTAAGTTCAAGACATTTATTGATAATATTGGTAAGGTAGTATTAGTGAATGGTAATACTGAGTATAAGTTTGATCTCGTGGCTGACGATCAAGGTGTATGGTATATAGATCTATCTAACAGGGAAGATAAACAAACTTATCTATTCACTAGTGAGCAAGAGTTTAGATTAGAACTAAGATCTAGTGATGATAGTGTAATATATTCTAACAATTTAACTCTAACTTCAAATAATGTTATTGAAGCTAAGAATAGTATCTTATTATCAGATATATTCACTGAGAATACTATGACAGAGAATGCTACAGGTAAAAGTTTATCAGAATTGTCCATCATAGGTGTGGCTTCAAATAGTAGTGAATTCTCGACAAGTTGGATCGAAACTACTGGTGTAAAATTCAAAAGCGGTGGTGATACACCTGCGACTTCGGATTATGCAGAGAAAGGTAAATTCATTATAGACAAAGTGACATACTTATTATATGCGGTGTATTACAAGGGGGCAGTAGGCAATGATGATATTTATGATAGTACTGCGACATTCTATGCAATAGTTCCTAGTGATGGTAATAGCACTATATCTGTAGTGAATTATACACAACTCTTGGGAGCAAATCCTACACATGTATATGTACAATATAATTATTCAGCCGCTGAGAGTGGCGCTAATGTCTTCAAACTTACTGGTGCGATTATTAAGCATATATATATGGAAGAAGATACTGGTGATAATAAAGTTGCAATTAAATCTAAAACAATTTCGTACGATGGTGATGCTATCCAGATTGATCTCAGTGAATTGAAGACAAGTACTTCAGATAGTAGTTATATCGAGAAGAAATATGTGATTACTTTGGACGATGATAGTATTAGCAGTATAACTCCTATGAATGGAGAATTGGCAGATAGCGATACTAACAAGCGAATCATTGTAGTTCGCTGGGCAAAACCTTAATAAAAAGAAGGCATATGCGTAGCATATGTCTTTTTTAGATCATAGCATTATACACTTGGTTATACTATATCATGTCATTGCGAGACCTTTGGGGTCGTGGCGATCTACACTAGGTTTTACTTAATATATTTTGTAGATTCCAACGGATTGCATTAACCCCATTTCGACAAGATCTCATGAGGACCCCGAATTCAATCCTCGGAATGACATAAACCGAATCTAAAACTTTGATTTTTTACAAATAGAAAGTTTTATCCTAGTAAAACAAGTCTAAAACTTTGATTTTTTACAAAATTTACATATTTTCTTGACAAATGATGATAAAAGAACTAAAATGCAATAAAGAGGTGTATTATGGCGGAGATGAGTGTAGAAGAGTTTGAGAATAAGTGTATGGATATTATAGAGCAGATAGTATCTATTGATATCAAGCAAGATAGACAAGGAGCAATCAAGGTTACTGAGAAGATGCTAGAGAAGGCAAAAGCAACTGGCAAGAAGAAAGTCATAGAGATATATGAGCGTGTGTTGCATGAGTTCAATATCGCTACAGACACTGAATACAATTTACTTAGAAAACAGATCTTTAGTTAGGGTAGGTGAAATATGGGGTTATTT
>JAZOUZ010000073.1:0-8332 GCA_045658505.1 Candidatus Onthoplasma sp.
CATAATGCTGAGTAAGTGTTCATCTGTACGATTGTATCGAACTATTTCCACATTTGGCCCAAATGCATTTTCTCCAACACTAGTTGTGCTAGGCACCTCCACTCTAGTGAGTCCTGGATCTGTGAATGCATTATCCTTGATCTCTGTAATACTTGCTGGCAACTTAATACTAGTTAGATTACGACACCCATGGAATACCCAATTTCTTATTACTTCTCCACCTAATATTGTTATATTTGTCAGATTTTCACAATCATGGAATACCCCATATTCAATATTGTTAATATCTGGAATAAACGCGTATTTTAATTTACTTTTTTCAAAAGCATATTCTCCGACAAGAGTATTCTTAGGAATGTTTATGCTCGACAATCCCGTATTATAAAAAGCATGTTTCCCAATACTCTTTACAGATTCATTTAATCCAACAATCTTGAGATTAGTACACCCTTTGAATGCATCTTTTTTTATATGTTCGACACCGTCTAACTGCACTCTCCAAAGATTAGGACAATTTTGAAATGCATATGCGCCGATCTCTTCTACATTCTTAGGTATGACTAGATTAATAATATTTGGATTACCTACAAATTTACCATTCATTATTTTATCCATCTTAGTCAACAAGTAATCCACTTCATTTTCTGTGCAAATATTATAGAGTGTACCCTTTTTATCTTGCGTATATTTATTCATTGTCTCCTCACATTTTCCGTGATTGTATCATTATTAATATATTTTGTCAAACAAAAAAGATCGAACAATTTCGATCTTACATTTCTCTACGAGAGATTAACGCCTTGGACAAAGTCGCTGGATCTGTGTATTCTAATTCACTACCCATAGCAACACCTTGAGCTATTCGCGATACTTTTACACCCAAAGGTTTCAAAATGTTAGCTATATACATAGCTGTAGCCTCTCCCTCTACGTCTGGATTAGTCGCTACTATTACTTCTTCTATATGTTCTTCGCCAACACGTGTTAACAATGATCTAACATTAATGTCATTAGGCCCTTTACCTTCTAGTGGATTAATCACACCATGTAGTACGTGATATGTACCATTGAAATCTCTAACCTTCTCCATTGCGATCACATCTTTAGGTTCTTTTACTACACATATGATAGGCTCACGCTTTGCTTTAGAGCATATATCGCACACATCTTTATCTGTAAAGTTAGCACACACTCTACAATAGTGAATCTTCTCCTTAGCTGTAACCATAGCATCTGCGAAATCTCTCACCTCTGCCTCGTTCATGGTTAGCAAAAAGTAAGCATACCTCTGAGCAGTCTTCTTACCCACTGATGGTAGCTTACTAAATACATTTACCAATCTATCCATTGAGTCGATCTGATTCATTACATCAATCCGCCTAATCCACCCATGCCTGCCATACCGCCCATCTTGTCTTGTTGAAGAGCGTCTGCCTTAGCCATAGCATCATTGATCGCTACTATTATTAGATCTTCGAGCATCTCTATATCGTCTGGATCTACTGCAGTCTTATCTAGTTTGATTGCCTTGATAACTTTCTTACCAGTCATAGTAACAGACACCATTTCTCCGCCTGCCTTACCTACAACTTCTAGTGTCTCTAGTTCTTCTTGAGCCTTCATCATTTGATCTTGCATCTTTTTTGCTTGTTGCATTAGGGCGTTCATATTCATTCCGCCACCGAAACCACCATGATATGCCATATTTTCTCCTTAATATATTTATTCTTTGAATTTAATTTTTGACTTAAATACATCTCTTAGATTATCTTTGATATCTTGAGTAGATGCATTAGTCTTGTCATACTCGACTACCACATTCTCAATAGTATCATCGAATAATTTTATCGTATTTAATAATACACTAATCCGATCAGGATTGTCAATCATTTCATAACTGCCTAAATCATTTATTGACAATAATATCTTATTTGCCAATTTTTGCACTCTTATAACATTCTGTAGCGCATTAGCGAGAGCGAACATATTACTTTCTTTTACTTTGATTAATACATTCCCCCATATCTTATCTATCTCACTATTTTGTTCCACCTTAGGGTCCGTCTCTGCTGGTGGCGGAGCGATTGGTTGTACCTGTACTGTTGACTGCATAGTAGGTTGCACCACTGGTGTGTTAGTAGTCATCAATCCTAAGCATGCAGACTCGAATAAATTCTCTGGATTTAGGCTATACTTTAAGTCAAGTTCAATCTCTGCAAACTTTGAAAATGCAGTTTTCAAAAAGTCTAACTCGAACATCTTTGACAATTCTAAATATTTAGAATAATCTCCTGGCAAGATATCCAATACCGCATAATCATTGACTCCAACTTTTATCATTATTAGATCTTTAATAAAATCTGCCATTTCTTTACATAATACTTGAATATTTTTACCATGTCCGAGTGTTGACTTGATACTAGAGAATACTCCAGACACATCTCTTGATGCGATCGCTTGTAAAATATTCCTAATGCTATCCTTCTCGCTTAATCCTATGACTGCCTCAGTCTTATCTACAGTGATATTATATTCACAGAATGAAGCCACACTATCTGCTATTGATAGCATATCTCTCACACTGCCTTCGCCAGCCTTGGCTATGAGGTGTAGGCTCTTCTCATCACTGGCAATGTTTTTCTTAGCAAATACATTCTTTAGATGACCAACTAATGTATCTATAGGCAACAACTTAAAATCAAACCTAGTGCATCGAGATAAAATGGTCGCAGGCAACTTATGTATTTCTGTAGTCGCCAATATGAAAATAACATGTTTTGGAGGTTCTTCGAGAGTCTTTAGGAGTGCATTAAATGCACTGTCAGTCAACATATGTACTTCGTCTACGATGTACACTTTGTATTTACCAATCATTGGAGGGAATGCGACTTTCTCTCTAAGATCCCTGATCTCTTCTACTCTATTATTAGATGCAGCATCAATCTCTACAATATCTGTATTTGCCTCACTTAGTGCTACACATTCAGCGCACATTCCACATGGATTGCCATCGTTAGTGTGCGTGCAATTTACTGCCTTAGCAAAGATCTTAGCTGTACTAGTCTTACCTGTACCGCGCGGTCCACAGAATAAATAAGCATGAGTAAGTCTATCTGTCTTGATCTGATTCTTGAGAGTCTTGACAATGTAATCTTGGCCTACTAATTCATCAAAATCTTTCGGTCTAAATTCTCTATATAGTGCTAAATTCATTATACTTCTCCCTTAATCGTTCTCAATTTTTTCTTTATCGCTTGCAGATGGTTATCCACATTCTTCGCAGTCATATCCATAATCTTCGCAATGCTAGCATATGACTCACCATTTAAGAATAACTTCAGTAATCTAAACTGATCGTCTGTTAGCATATCTTTTACTTTGCTAACCACTATAGTCTTCATCTCTTTGTCAATGAAATTTTGCTCTATATCGCTATTATCATCTGCTATTACTAATCTCATTATATTATCATCGTCGCTCGTATTAGATCCATCATAATATTTGATAGGAATATATGTATTTAGTGGTCCATTCTTTTTCCTATTGGCTAATTTGACTGCATTTTGTAGTTGCCTATGTATACATAACGACGCGAATGCACTAAAACTATGATTTTTACTCTCATTATATATCTGTATTGCCTTGTATAGACCTATCATACTCTCTTGCAATAAATCATCAAAATCTGCACCTATCAAGAAATATTCACGAGAGATTGCTATCATTTTAGGTTTGAAAAACCTTAACAATTCTTCCATTGCTTCATCATCGCCTGTTTTCGCTTTTGTTATTAATCTCAATAGATCGATCTCTTCCAAATTATTTATTCCTTTGTCTTACTACTTCATATACCGCTATGGCTGCTGCGTTTGACGC
This sequence comes from Candidatus Onthoplasma sp., assembly GCA_045658505.1. GTDB lineage: Bacteria > Bacillota > Clostridia > Christensenellales > UBA1242 > Onthoplasma. Next base: position 3,877 of record JAZOUZ010000073.1, read on the forward strand.
ATTTAGACTATTCACACTACCGAACATATCTAAAGATATTACTTCATCTACCGATTCTAAGACTAGTCTAGATACTCCTTTACCTTCGCTACCCACCACTAATGCTGTAGGATATGTGTAATCTCCCTCATATATTTTCTTATTGCCCGCCTCTAGCGCATATGTCCACACACCTCTTTCTTTTAGTTCATTGATAGTACGCGTTAGATTCTTCACCATTACGACTGGCATATGTACTACAGCTCCAGCGCTAGTACGATATACTGTATCCGTTACTTCACATGCTCGATTCTCTGGAATTATCACACCATGTACACCAGCGCACTCGCATGTACGTATGATCGCACCCAAATTATGCGGATCACTGATACCATCTAATATCACTAAGAATGGTTTTTCTCCCTTTCTCTCAGCGGACAAGAAAACATCTTCCATCTCAGCATATTTGAAATTATCAATCTTAGCGATTACTCCTTGGGTCTTAGTTTTAGCTATTTTCTCTAAGTCTTTCTTATCCACAATCTCCACTCGTACGCGTTTCGCTCTCGCTAGATCCAATAGTGCGATAATATCTTTATTATTAGTATCTTCCGCTATTATCTTCTCTATACGCTTGTCCGCGTTTAATAATTCACGTATTACATTTACTCCATCTACTATCATAATCTCTCCATTACATATTTATCAAAAACGTCTTGTATCTTATCTCTATCTCCATTCAGGTACCAATACCCTATGAGTGCCTCAAATTGTGTAGCCAGACTATACTCATGCATAGAACTATTTTTCGCCTTGCTATTAATATGGCTATTCCTAGCACGCATTACAATATCATGCTCATCATCTGTAAGAGTTGGCATTATATTAGTCATAAATTCCGCCTGAGATCTAGCACACACTACTTGATTAGCCATCTTGTTTAGTCCGTTAGTCTTGGTAGCATACTTTTTCACTAAATATTCTCTAACATATAGACTAAATACACTATCTCCTAGGTATGCCAATACTAGAGCATTCTTGTAATAAGAATCTAATTTTTCCATATTTTCTTCCATCTCAAAGTTATATTATCACAATTCTAAAAAAAAGTAAAGAAAGTTAGTGAAAATCTTTTGACAAAAAGCGACAGTTTAAGTAAAATGAAAGCATAGGTGTAAGGAGAAAGCATGGATTTTATTAAAAATATGAAGAAACGTGAGTTTATAGAAATGAGCCTAAAGTGCTTTGCATCTCTACTCGCAGCATTCTTAGCAATAATCTTAATGGAAGGTATGATATATGGTATCATGCTTAATGGAGTATATTCTACTACAAGTAGTACATTCAACTCTAGTAGCACTATAGTATACGCAGTAAAGACCAGCGATGATCAGTATGATTTGATATATAAGAATCTTCATGAAGTATGGGAAGATACCAATGATGATGGAGTTACAGAATTAGTCGATAGTTACTATAAATGGTCTGTAAAAGAAAATGTGCCTAGTTCAGAAGTAGAAAATACTACTTTTTATAAATTCTACGATCGTGCACCAAATGCATTTGAATTATCAATCACTTCAATGCACTATGTAGTAATGGTGATCTTCGTAGTAGCAGTAGTTGGATTCTTTGTATATAGATTCATCATGTTGGCTAAATCTTATAAGGACTTAGAAAACGAATACAACAAGACAGGTACAATCGAATTACCAAATCTATAAAATATTTACCACGATATTATGTCGTGGTTTTTTATTAAAAAAGTAGAGCTCTTGCCCTACTTTTTTGTATAACTATATAAAATTTACTGATACTACTAATATGACTTATTATAATTATCACGCAATAGCCAAGAATCTAGTCAACCAAGACCATTGTATCGCCGTCAGCATATTTCCAGAATATCATCACATTAGACCTGCTTTGGTATTATATTTTGACAACCATCGTCCAATACCAATTCGACAATATATGTGGCATGATTATTTACCACTTATTCACGATAGGCATATAATTATCAACAATGATTATAATATTCCACTAATATAGTTCACCTGTATTGATCGAATAAATGTAAGTATTATTCACTTTCTTATTGTATGCCTTCTCTACCGCCAACTTATATAGAGATAATTGTTCGCTGTATTTTTGTTTTAATATTCTAATAGGTAGCGATGAGAACTTATAGTCTACAATATCTATACTATCTTCATGCTCTATTATTAAATCCACTACACCTTGCACCAAAACCTTGTCTTCCACCTCGCTCTCGACTATTGATCTATAAGGAACATATAGCATAAACTCTGCTTCTTTTTTTATTTTATCTGTGGAATGTATCAATCTGCTCAAAATCTCATGCGCTTTATTTACTTTAGTATAATCTACATCTTCAAATTTGGTATTTTGTTCATATTCTTTCGTTAGATCCAAAAGTTCTAAAGCTTTGTGATAATGAGTACCAATGATCGCTTTCTCTTCTCCACTCTCAGACTGAATCTCAGGAGTTAACCACTTTTTTGTATTGAAACTATTAATCTCTGACTTCGCACTGTTGACTCCTGTTACTGAGTTTTTGAATGTAATACCAAACTTATATTCATTAGGATAAATAAACCCTTCACCGATATATTCTATGTCCGTTACATTCTGATCTTTAACACCAATAACTTTTATCTCTTCATCAATTAAATCTATGACACAGTTAGTAAATTCATTATGATTAGAATTAATACCATCAATGAAGCAATCAAGAATGCAGTTAGTATAATTTGTCTTTGATACAGACTTGTTCTCTATCTCTTTCGACTTGTAAGATCCGGTAATGAATAGCTTATTTTTTGCACGTGTCAATGCCACATATAATAACCTTAATTCTTCTTTATATCCTTTTTCATTATTTTTTAGTTTTATAGCGTATTTGGTTAGACTGAATGATTTCACCCTATTTTTAGTATCGAAGTGATCCATTCCAAATCCTATTTGAGAATTAAAATTAATGCCATCATGCTCACGAATATATGAGAACTCTTTGCTCGCATTATACAATATCACCACAGGATACTCCAAGCCTTTACTTTTATGGATAGTCTGTAAGGTTACACTATTATTATCATCGCTAGTCTCAAAGTCCGCACCCTTGCTAACACTACTTTCTATTATAGTAATAAATTCTGTCAGATTGAGATCATCTTCGATCGGAGATAGTTTTGATAAAAATTCTTCTATTAATTTTAATTCCTTCTGCCCTTCTTTTTTCTGCAGAATATAATATCTTAATTTCTTGTCATCAAGGATATATCTAATTAATTCTTTATTGGTGGATACATATGAAAATTTTCTAATCTCATCAATAATTCTAAATCCTTCTATTACATTATCATCATTGGCAGACAATAAATTCTCATACAGTGACTGATTCTTATCTCTAAGAGTAATAATATCGTCGATGCTTAAATCAGTAAGACTTAAGAATGTGGCAAGATAATCTACATCGTCAGCAATACCTACCACGCACTTCATGATAGATAATATTAGGCGAATCCCTTCACTCTCGTCCACTACAAGTTTGTTATTAATGTTGAGTGGTACTGCATTTTGCTTTAATATGTCAATTAATATTCTTGCTGATTCGTCTTTTTCTGATCTAGACAGTATAGCAATGTCTTTGTATGTTAATTTTCTTACTATATTTTTCTTCGCATCGAAGAAATCTGTACCTATGAGATCTGTGATGATTTTTAGCACAAGATACGACTCCTTCTCTGTAGTAGAAGTAATAGTCGTAGACACATGATCACGTACGCTATATACTCCGCTAGCGGTCGATTTATCGCTCTCGCTCACCAGCACAATCTTCACTTTGTCATCTACAATATCTGTTCTCTTAGGATCAATCATACAATCAGACAGATAATCTATATCTGCTTGTTGTTTGGTCATCAATTTAGAGAATATATCATTAATGAAATTTAGAACAATCGGACTAGATCTAAAATTCACATTCATATCAAATGCTCTGCCTAAGGATTCATTAGTTTTGTATTGATCATATTTAGACAAGAACCATTCAGGACTTGCTCCACGGAATCCATATATTGACTGCTTCACATCGCCTACCATGAAGACCTTTGCATTTGGGCCTATTACTTTAGTTAGCAACCCATCTTGAAGAGGACTCACATCTTGATATTCGTCTAAGAATATGTGAGTGTATTTTTCTTGTAGTTCGCATCTTATTTTTTCATTATCCAATAATCTCAACATCAATCTATTCAGATCATTAAAATCTATTAAATTATTTTTTAATTTTAAATTATTATAATTATTTATAAAATTATTTAATAATTGCAAGAAAATTAATAAAATACTAATTATTTCACTATTTTTTTGATCAAAATCGATATTTATTCCTATTTTTTCAAATTTTTTCTTAATTTCATCTATCTCTTTTATTTTATTATTTAATTCTTTT
>JAZOUZ010000074.1:0-11056 GCA_045658505.1 Candidatus Onthoplasma sp.
GCTATTGATAAAATCAAGAGTAGAATCTTTCCAAGTCAAACCATTATCATCTGAGTAGTAATATTTTTTACTTTCAAAATCAATCTTAATAGACATTGAATCATTACCACTAATCTCTAAGAATTTCAAAACTTTTTCACCATCATCTGTAGTAATTTCGATCTTGTGAGTAGTATTATACTTCACACTCTGAGAACCCGTCTCTTCTGCTAATTCTCCTTCCAAATTAACCACTATGTAATCAGTAGAATTAATATTAAATTCACGTCTGTCTATTTTAATTGTTATCACCTTATCAGAATTCATCACGATGTCAGTATTAAGTTTATCTAGCCCTTCACCATCACTATCACTACCAATAATAGCAATGTCGTATTTACCTACAGACACAGGATCCACACACACATTAACGATAGTAGGATTATCAAGAACACTCTTAATATATGTCCCAGATATATATGCGGTATAGACACTATTCTGTGTACCATATTTTATAGTCGAAGTATAATCTTTTACTGTCACGCCTTCGCCTAGTTCGTATTTTATATCCAATTTATACTTAGGTGCAGTTTCGAATTTGATCACTAGAGATCCTTCCGCATTCAATCTACTTAGAATAGTAGTATTGAATAGTAATGATGCTCTATATTTATTACCAGATTTTTTTGTTTCTAAATCAACTCTAGTCTTATTTCCAGTAGGACCATATTCATAGTAGAAATTACCATCTATCACTTCTGTATCTTGCTCTTCAGCTACAGCAGTAATTGTCTTGCCTAAATATATGTTATTTAGAGAATTATTGCTAGTATTTACACCATCGCTAATACTAAACGCTTCTTTAATCACAGCATTACTGGTATCCAATTCTACTTTGTATTTTATCTTATTTAAGTAAATTGTATATTGTCCTGCATGGTTGTAAATGTTATAACTTTCGGTGATTATCAATTTATTATCATTTGGTGTAATATTTAGATTATCGCCATTATTTCTAACTATCTTATCATATTCATAACCATTAGCCATACCACTAATATCAAACATGAGTGTTGCACCCTGCGATACTATACCATTAGTTATTTTCTCATTATTTACTAAGACATCTACCGAACCATAGTTATCATCACTACAATATTCACCATTGTCCGCCAAAGCGTATGCTACAGTTACTATACTAATAGGAATCTGTCTTATAATTACTTTGATATCAATAGAACCATCGATATAATCGTCAGCGTTAGGTTTTACTTCACAATATCCATTAATATCACTAATTACTAAACTATCATGTTGGACTTCTATTGTATAATAATTCTTATCTAAATTAACAAATTCAAATGACACGTTGGTATATGGATCGCCAGTTGAATAATTATAGCTATAATGATTATTTTCAGTATCTGGACTAACTTCCCAACTCAAATACTTTGATAATGGGTTACTATCATTTAGTGCCACAGTATTATCATGCTCATCATACATCTCATATCCTACAGTCATTCTTAATTGCTTAGGAGTAAATACCACATAGAGAGTATTGTTTACTCCAAGTTGATCTGCGGTAAACACACCAGACCCAAGCGTAATATTTGAACTTTGATTTTTATACTTTACACCAGTATAATAATGTGAATCATATTCTGGTATAATTTTATTCTGATTACCATCATAAGTATAAAAAATCATACTGCTTACATCTTTACCACGACAAATGTTAGTTATATTCAATTCACTTGGATCATTATATTGTATAGTACCATTTTGATCTATGCTATTATTTGGCACCATGACAGTTACTCCGCGATCGGTATTATCTGAATCATATGTATCATTAGGATTTTCGATCTCTATTTGTACTTTGACTTCTTTCATCTCGCGAACATCTAAATTCATGGTAATATAACGATTTGCTAATGCTACAATATTTCCCGCATTATCTCCTTCTTGAGAATATGCGCCAGCCGGAATAAGCTTAGCCAATAATTCCGAAGTAACCGAAATATGATCGCTATCAAATACACCACTATCAATTAGTGGGAAAATATATGTTCTCTCAGTACTATTTGTATCATTATCACCAATAGGATTGTAATCAAAATAACTCTTTAACAATGCATATTCTACGCCATTATATTTAACAATGGTGTAATTTGACTTTTTGCTATATTGTTGAATTAAAGCTTGTCTACCATCACCATTAGTATTCATCACTGAGAATAGGTTCAATCCTGCAAGAGTACATTCTCCATTATTGAGCGAGAAAGTGTAATCATTAATATCGTCCACACTTGGCTTCAAGCTTATAGTGGTAGGAGTATTAAGATTTAACTTATAATCAAATTCATACGCCTGAGTATTAATACGAATAGTCATAGCTGTATTATCTACAGAATAGTTATTATCTGCATAGAATATTTCTCTTAACCAACTAGTATCAAATTTGAAAGCATATTTTTGATCTAACTTATAGCCATCATCATTTATTTCACTCGTAGACAAATCCGCTCTCACTAAAGTGAATTGATTATCTTCAAACTCATAACCTACATTGGCAAAATAATATAAAGTATACTGATTATCTGGATCCTTCTTAGTGACATCAGTTGTATATAGCTCACTATAGTCTGCTACAGCATTTGTACCTATTGCAGTTTGTGGTTTGCCGGCATTAGCATCATCGATTGCAAATTCAATAGTATACTGAATAGGTGTGAAATATACATCAATCTCTATAGTACTACCTATAGGCAACGATCCACTTTCATAAACTTCAGCAAGATCTATAGTATAAGAATAATCCAGATTATCATCATCTAGCACGCTCATATTGTCATACTTGTATCCAATCATAGCATCAAAATCACCACTAGATACAGCACTTACATCTCGGCTCTGATCGAATACAGTAATACTGATACTATCAGTAACTAGAACCATAAAATTAGATTCTAATTTTTCAAAATTAGAATTTGTTTTATAATTGCTAGGCAATGTCCAATCAGCAATAGAGGTCTTAATATTATAAATGCTAGTACTCTTCGCTTCGTCTGAAATTACCAAATAATTAGTAACGATTCCTTTTTTGTCAGTCTTAGTAAGCATCGCATACCCGTGGAATGACTCAGCAGTACCCACCAAAGTATCTACATCTAGTAGATAATATTGCTCAGCATAATCCGCAAATAAAGTGATAGGCTCATAACCATCAGTACCATTACATAAGAAATGATCTGCGTATACGCATCCTGTGCCTTTATATTGTATTGTTAAACTATTTATATCAGATTCTGACAATTCTTCTTCGTAGTAATAATCATAATTTTCAGTATTGATCCATGCACGCAATATTTTACCATCCCCTTGATATATTGGTAAAACGGTTGAGCCTTCACTATCCTGCTTGAATACATTTTGTCCATACACAAGATATATATATTGTGTAGTCTCATCTTCTATCGTCTCACTAAATACATAATTCAATGGTGCTAAATCGTAGTCGTCATATGTAATTTTATTTGAATAATTATTTGTGAAGTTTGTATAAAATTCTTCAACAGATTGCTCTATTCCAGACTTTTCTGCAGTATTAAGATACTCTGTCATACCTACAAAATCTGCATATGTCAAATAAGCAGCAGAGTAACTTCTAGGATTCGATTTTCCCACATTATATTCGGTAGTCTTACCATCTATATTAGCAAGATTTACTCTATACACATTCTCCACATATCGAGGCTCGAGAGTAAGTGATATTTCTCCATCACTACAAGTAAAATTAGAAATATTTCTATAATACCAATCTCCAGAATTAACCACTTTATTCGATCCCGTAATCAAATATGCACAGCTCTTTCCATTCTCTCCAGCAATAATATTAGATAAATTATATGCTCCCGAATAAGTTACATCTTCAGTTTTACCATTATCTCCTGTTACAGTAAATGAACAAGGTGTCCATACTGGATACATATATATCTTGACAGCTTCTCCATTGTATCCGTTAACAAACACCGAAGCATCTGCCTGCTCAGCACAAATAGTTAAATTAGCCAACTCTGTCTTACTTTCATCTACCAATTTATCCATTTGTTCTTTTGTAATAGACGCATCATTTGTAAATGATGTCTGCCTTAGACTCCAAGCACTACCATTGTATCTATAATACCATGTCTCGTTTACACTATTTCCAGAGGCATCTTTAGTAGGATGAATGAAATATACTCTCCAGCCTGATATCTCATATCCATAGTTGTATACATAGTACCAAGATGAATCCGACTGATAAGAACCTAAAGGCGAAATAGAACTTATACCTTCTGCAACATCTTCATATGTATTAAACACAGATTGAGTACTTCCATCGATTGATGTCTGAAACTTCAATCCAATACTGCTATTATCATATATTTTTAATGTAGTCTTGCTACTACAGGTATTTTGATTATAAGAACCCGCATTAGCATGAGAATACACGCCAGATAAATAAGCCTTATTGTTTTTCCAGGTTGGATTAGTAGAGTTGGTCTGTATTGTCAAATCATACTCGTAAGACCATAACGCAATAATATTAGGAGTATTTGATAGATTACTACCATGTTCAAAATCAGTACAACCCAATATTTGTGTAACATAATAGCAGTATTTCCTGCCATCACCATCTTTAGTAAATTTACTATCTTTATTAACAAAAGTTAAATATCTTCCATCTTTGGTCAACTTAACATATGTATCGTCACCATCTTTAGTCTCAGACACTTCATACCCGTTAACCTTGTCATCAGTGTCTATCATCAATAACCAAGAAGAGAATCTTACCCAATTTTCAGATCCTTCTACTCGATAATCCTGTAACTTAGGTAAGTTATAGAATTGATCCACTTTATATTCTACAGTTTTTTTAGACTCATATCCTGTTATTTTGTTGGTTTCTTCGTTGAAAACCTTGTCATACATATCTGTCTTATATGTTACTAATTCTGTACCAACAGTAAATGACAAGCTTCCAGTATATGTAGGATCTAATTGTTCGGGGGTAACAATAGGGTTTGTCATCGATACTGCACCACTATTATATACAATATTATGATCAAATGGGATACTAGTAGCACTCTCAGCATAAATATCCGCGTAATTATATGTAGCCTCTACATATCTAGTGCCTGATAACCTTATTGTAGTGAATCTATATCCAGGATTCGCAGAGAATGTGATTTCATTTTGAAACCCATCATCAGAATCGGATAAAGTGATATATAATTCATTATCATTTGTACCGAATGTTATTTTGGTACCACCTTTGATTGATATGTCATCTACAGATATCGTTGTATCATCTTTGTCTGTAATGATCATTTGATAATTAGAAGTAGAATTACCACTAGCCATCGAACGAATCCCACGAGACTTCTTGTCTAGATCAATCTTATACTCACGATCTCTCTGAGATATAGCAGGCTCAGAGCCAGCATACACTGCATTATCTGCACCACTTTTAGACTGAGAAAATACCAAAAAAGTAGATATTGACAAAATTAATGCCAATAACCAAATTATATTAACTCTTAATTTTTTTGAAAACAAATTTAACCCCCGATAAATTCTTTTAATATTCTATATTAAAAGTATTTTACCACATTTGAATTGATTTTACAAACAAAATATCGCTAAATTTTGACTATATTCTCGAAAAATTCACAAATAAAAATGGAGATCATCTTCTCCATCTATCTAAGTAACATAATATCATTACCATCTATTACAAATCTTCTGTCTGCAAGCTTGTCCGCCCAAAGCAATTTCTCATCTCTTGTCATCAATGCAAATATACTTATAGATGCTGAATTTTGAGCAGTTTTTGACAACGATAACAAACCTTTTGTATACAACATTTCTTTATCTTCAATAGCAGAAATTGACAATACATCATCAACTGCAATTAATACATTCTCACCCATCTCAAACAATCTCTTCGCATAGTTAATCGCCAATGCTACCACACTTTTGACATAATCAAATTCATCTGTAATATTCGCTAAGAATTTGTCGCAATCTTTTAATTCTAAAATCAACCCTTTTGTCTTCTCTGTGAGAGAGGTATTAATATAAATTTTCTTGCAGTTTTCCACATTATTTAAGGCATTTATCAACATTTTTGTATTATTAATATTATTCGTTCCGAATAAGAAAATATTATCACCAAGATTAGCTTCTAGATCACCGAAATTTTCGGAAAAACTTATCTTTTTATCCACATAAACATGTTGAAAATCATAATAATCTCGTCTACTTTCTACAGCATTGGACGGTTGTCCATTAATGGTATAAATATCCTTTATAATATTCTTGTCTGAATCTAATTCAACTAATATTTTATCGCCAATTTTTAAGTTGAATCTAGCAAATAATTCTTCATCTATAAGATATCTTGAAGATAAATAACCTTCCACACAGCAATATGCAACATCATTAAAAATATCCACATATCCAATAATAGTGGACGCACCTAAACAATCATATTTGGACTGTTCCTGACAAAAAGTTATAGACTTTTGTTTTTGTTTATTGAAATTATAAACTTTCGGCGGACGCCCCTTCTTAGACCTTTCTAAGATTGGTTCCCTCTTGCCTTCTCTTATCTCTATAATCTGCTTGATTAATTCTTGTTTTACCTTGCTAGTAGGAGATTTTACACCAGTATCTCTAGCTAAATGACGCAATTCATATATACACAATTCTTTCAATTCTTCATTCGATATATTAATCATATTTTCTCCTTTGTTTAGACTAAATATACCAAATAAAAAAATTTTTGTAAAGCATTTTGTAAAAATTTCGACAATTTTTGTACAAAAACATATTTACATCATTTTACTGACTTGATACTACACCCAAACTAATCATAAGCGCCACGTCTACAGACTGCATAGTAGTAGGATCAAGTATCCCAATACGATCCTTTAGTCTACGCTTGTCTAGAGTTCTAATTTGCTCCAACAACACGACACTATCTTTTACTAAATTGTATTTATCTTTACTTAGTTCTATATGCGTTGGCAGTTTAGCCTTGGTCAACTGGCTAGTAATAGCCGCAATTATGATAGTCGGACTATATTTATTACCAATATCATTTTGGATAACTAAGACCGGACGAACACCGCCCTGTTCGCTACCTACGACAGGACTAAGATCTGCATAATATATTTCGCCACGGACTATATCCATCATTCTCCCTTTAGATAATCGCTATATACCTCTTCATCGAGAATTAAATCAAAATCTTCATTTAATTCATTAATGGTCAATAGGTATTCATTGTCAGTATATGCACTAAGATCGAATTTTGGCATAATCGGCTTGTCCAACTCTACGAATCGCATCAAATATGCAATATACTCACTAACTATATCGTTCATATATTCTCCTTTGGCGCGAAATCTAAACCTTAGCGAGCTGTTTTTTCAATTTTTCGTAAAATTCTTCTTGCATTTTCTTAAATTCTACAACAAGGGATTTCAATTCTTCATTATTAGTCTTTAGATCGTGCTCAGCTTTTATCGAATCAACAATGCCCATTACAGTACCACTAATCATCATCTCTACGATATGTCTAGGAGTCTTATCTACCCATAGCGACATGTACAACATTGCTGCTTGTTTAAATTTTTTGAAAAAACTATTTTCCTTAATCTCCACATTATTGATTTCTGCTAAGTGATCACATTTTTCAGCGAATTTTTCATAAGACTCATACTGCTTAATAAAGACTTTTCTAAGAGTATCATTTTCAATCTTTTTCAATATTTTATCTATTGCCAACATTCCTACTGTTGCATCTTGATATATCCTATTTAATAGTTGTATTTCTTGCTTTTCCATCCATTCCTCCATTGGTAGTATTTGCTATAGACAAGGAATTATGCATAAAAAAGAGCGAACAATTTCGCTCTATTCACTTTATCTAGATAAACAACAAGGCATATCCCAATATTATACTTGGTATGACTAGCATTGCGAAGATAAATACATTTTCTTTCCACTTTTTGTGTTGTTTAAGTAGCACTACTATTCCTAAACCTGCATTGACACACAATCCCGCCAATAATGCACTAAACTTTAATCCACCTAATAGAAACAATTCGGTCAATGCCACACTAGAAGCACAATTCGGTATCAAGCCTATCAATACAGCCAATATTGGTTGTAACCGCTCACTAGCAGACAAGAACGACATTAATCTATCTTCGCCCACCCAAATATGAGTAATGAAACCCATAACAATATTAATCACCAATATAAAAACGCTAATCTTCAAACAATGAAGCATTGGATGTAACCAATCAAACGACTTAGTTTCGACATGATGATGACAACAAGCACTATGTACTATATCTCCATGCTCATGATCTTCTTCGTGTTCGTGATCATGATCTTCTTCATCGTTATGATGTTCCTTCTTTTTGAAAATAATACGATATAACCACAAAGACAAATATCCAATCGCTATACCTGCCACAATCTTAATCGCTAATAACAAAAACATCCACGGAATAGATTCAGGATTAGAAATCATGATAGGAATTGCCTCATCGCTAGTAGCAATATATACAGCAATCAACGCACCTATTGATATAATATCTCTACTGAATAAATCTGTAGACACCACAGAGAATCCACACTGCGGGATACACCCAATAATCGAGCCTATGGCTGGACTCGCATTGCCTCTAAGCAATTTATTATTTTGAAACTTTGTCGCACACTTATATTCCAACAACTCTATTAAATAATAGACAACAAAAAGAATAGGAAGTATCTTCCCTGTATCAATTAATGATTCTAAAATAACGTGCCAATAATGTTCCATTCTATTCCTTTTTTGAGCCTAAGTATTATAGCATAACAAACAGAAAAAAACAATCCTTATTTTAAATATTTTGAGATAAATTATATAAATCGACAACAAAAACAAGCTAAAAGAGCACAAACAATATTACACACTAATGCTATCGGTATAGTTAGCAGAGTCTTCTTGACATTAGTAGATGCAAAATAAATGCTACTAACATAAAAAATAGTATCGCTACTACCCATTATCACACTAGCACATTTGCCTATATAACTATCTACTCCGTAGTCATTAAATATCCTTCTTAATATCACATACCCCGCATTAGAACTAAATGGCCTTATCAGAGTTAGTTCACACACTTCTGGAGGCATTCCTGCCAAACGAAATAATGGGGATAAAATATTACATAGCCAACCACTAAGCCCACTATTCCTAAATAATTCCACAGCTACAAACATCGCTATTATATAGGGTAATAATGACGCCATTAGTGGTAACGCACCCTTTGCACCGACCACGAAGCTATTGTATCCATCTACACCCTTTATGAGTGCATATATCATAATGAATGCAATAAACATAGGAATTAACAAATCAACCATTTCGCTTCTTCCTATATATCAATGCCACCAATAATATTCCAAGTATAGTAGGTACAAAAGTTGATACAATCGTTGGCCACAAAATACTACTAGGACTCACACTTCCAGCGATCGCTCTCATTCCAATAACAGTTGTAGGTAATAATTGTATACCTGTACTATTTATTACCACCAACATAATCATAGCACGAGTCGCTTTCTTGTTACCCTTATCGAGCCCTTTCATAGCTTTGATTCCATAAGGCGTAGCTGCACTACCTATTCCTATGATATTAGATGCAATATTTAGACATATATTTTTCTCAGTTTCTTCATCAGTTCTACCAAATATCCAACGTACCGGTCTAGACAGTAACGCAGATAATTTATTACTAAGTTTGCAGTCGTCCATTATCTGCATTACTCCCATCCACACAGCATAAATTCCAATAAATTCTATAGACATTGTTACACCGCTTTTAGCAGCCTCCATCATTGTAGATATTATTGTAGTCGGCGCATTTATCGCAGTAACCACTAGACTAGAAATAATGAGTCCTATCCATATTTTACTCATGTATCAATATATGCTTGTCCTATTTATTTCAGAATAAAAAAAATGGATATTTCTATCCATCTTTTTATTCATCTCCCAATCCAATATCTAGGAATTTATTATTTTGATTTTGATAAATTCTACCTACTATTTCTTCACACTGATCTTTAACACTCATTGATTGTAGTCCATTATACCAATCATCTGATGCACCAATAACATAAGCCTGGAATGCAAATGTAAGTCTAGCAGTCTGATAATCATTATCTAAATCTTGATGTAATTTTAATGAATTTGTAGGGATTACTTCTATTCTTTGTCCAATAGGTTTTTGAGTCGTAGGGTCTATTTCTGCAGTATATCTATCTAGACTAACTAAACAACGATAAGAACTTTCAACACCAGATACAGGATCCACATGACTAAACAAATAATCTACCCAACGAGTATTTCTTCTAAGATCTTCTGTACCTGTTGTTTGTTCATTATCGTGAGTTAGATCTGGATCATGTTTGCTATTAATATAATCAAGACCTAAGTCAATCATACAGCCCTCATAATCGTCCTGTATTTCAACTTGATCGGCACCCTCGCCTCTAGTCGCACTCACTTTGTATACAACTATTAAACATACAGGAGCTTCTGATGAATTCTTTACGAACAACGGATCGTTTAGTAATTGTTGATTTGGTAATACATTTGTACTAGACAATGTGATTTGACTCATATCACTATTATCCGTTGGATTTTGTTTTTCTGTTTTCAATGCGATATTAAGAGTAGCCATAGTAACATGACCTCTTATACTATTTGATTTTGTGGTAAAATAAGCATAAACACCACCAGCCCCTATTGTTAATATCAACAATATTACCAGTGCTATAATAGCTATTGTTTGACCAGACATTTTCTTTTTTGTCATTTATTAACCCCTAATAAAATATAAAATTCGACACTTTATGCTATAAAGTTTAGTCTTTTTGAATCTGTTTGTCAAACGATATTATGAAAAATTTGGAAATTTATTGATTTTTTTATCTTTTATTTTTTCAAAATAGCAATTTATAT
>JAZOUZ010000075.1:0-7125 GCA_045658505.1 Candidatus Onthoplasma sp.
ATATCAAATTACAAATCCAATATAGAAGAAAACAATGTTTAGAGTTCCTATTATTAGGAACTTTTTGTTTGTGTTTATAATATATTTGACAATATTTTATCGATTTTGTATAATCATCTTATGAATATAACAAATTCGGATATTAAAAATTTAAAAGACAAAAAATATCGAAAATCTATGGGTTATTTTATGGTAGAGGGAGAGAAATTTTGCCATGATTTATTAGAAACAGATATAGAGATAGTGTGTACCATCACTACGGATAAAGAATTAAAAGATTTTCCTAATATATGTGTAGTTAGCGATAGACAACTCAGTTCGCTCGCCACCACTATTACTAATCAAAACATAATATGTGTGTGTAAGGCTAAGCGATATGAATTATCTTCTATTGGGAATGCTCTCATTCTAGACAATCTTCAAGATCCGGGTAATGTTGGGACATTGGTTAGGTCGGCTGTAGCGTTTGGTTTTGATGATATTTATTTAGTGGGTGGGGCAGATCCATTTAGTGAGAAAGTTATTCGCAGTTCCGCCGGAACAATACTTAAGGCGAGGTTACATATGATAAGTTTTGATGATATCGCTCGTCATAAGGAAGATATTACAGATAATTTTGTGGTGGCGGATATGTCAGGCGAAACTATCAATAAAATTCACTTGCCAAAAGGGCGCATTGCTGTTATAATAGGTAATGAAGGACAGGGTGTCAGCGCTGAATTTATGAATCTCGCTGATAAGAAAATTTCTATTCCGATGACAAATGGTGTGGAGAGTCTCAATGCTGGTGTCGCGGGTAGTATTATTATGGAAAGATTAAGAGAGGTGTAAAATGTCAGGACATAGTAAATGGAATAATATCAAAGGTAGAAAAGAAAAATCAGACGCAGAGCGTAGTAAGATCTTTACCAAGATTGGTCGTGAGATCATGGTAGCGGTTAAAGAAGGTGGAGCGAACATTGACGCTAATAGTAAACTAAAGATGGCTATTGCTAAAGCAAGACAATTCAATATGCCAAACGATCGTATCAATGGTATTATCAAGAAGAATAGTGAAGTAGATAATTCTAATTTCGTAGAGCAAACATATGAAGGATACGGCGTAGGTGGTACCGCTGTGGTAGTAAAATGTTTTACTGATAACAAGAATCGTACTAGTAGTGATGTGAAATATGCATTCGATAAGTATGGTGGTAGTATAGGTACTACAGGTTGTGTATCTTACATGTTTGACAACAAAGGTGTAGTAGTAATAGAGAAGAATGAAAACTTTGATATTGATATGGCTATGGAATTCGCTATCAGTCTAAATGCACTTGACTGTGAAGATGAAGAAGTGTTCACAATATATTGTGAACCCGGTGCAGCAGAGGTTAATAATATAGTTTCAACTTTTGAGAGTGAAGGGTTTACAGTACTTTCTTCTGGTATAGAAATGATACCACAAAATTATGTCGCTCTAACAGATAGTCAATTAGAGACTTTCAATAAAATGTTAGACAAACTCAACGAGAGTGATGACGTAGTAGATGTAATACACAATTTAGAGGAAAACGATGGAGAATAAGAAGTTATTAGATATCATTAAAGAATTAAACGACAACAGAAGTAAGTTGTCTGCTCTTTATTCGCTATACAATAATTCACTAATAGTAGCAGAGGAGAGTCGCCAGAGTCTTAGTGTTTATTATGAACAGATGATAGACATGAAGAATGATCTGTGTATGATTACTAATAATATTTCTAGCGCTAAGAAGAGCGAGAGAGAGGCAGTATTCAATCGTCATAGTGCTAAGATCAAGAAGATAAATGTTGATGTTAAAGCAATCAGTGATGATTTCATGTCTGATACTAGCAAGTATAGAATCGCGCTTAAGGATTGCGGTTCTCTTAAGACTGAATATAAGCATAGAATTAGTGAACTTTGTAAAGAATTTAAGGCTAATGTTACTGACGATTTAGATCCTATTATTATCAAAGGATATAAACAACAAGTCAAGATTATTAAGGCGATTTTAGACAAAATTGAACTTCTCATTAGCGATTATAATGTTAAGAAGAATAAAGTAGAAGATGATAATGTTAAATTTACATTATTGTATGAGAGCGTTAGTTCTTTGATATCAAAACTTCAATCTGCGTAGGTGATATGTGAAGATATTGGGAATTGATCCTGGATATAATATTATAGGTTATGGAGTGATAGATACTGAGGGGTGTAAAGTAGTAGATTATGGTGTAATTACTACACCGAAGAGCATGAGCATCAGCGATAGACTACATACAATCTACAGGGCGGCATGCGAATTGATGGAAACTTTTAAACCAGACGAAGTGGCGCTTGAAGAACTATTTTTCAATACCAATAATACGACAGCAATACCTGTAGCGGAAGCAAGAGGTGTGCTTATTGTTGCATGCAAACATTATGTAAATAAATTATATGAGTATACACCACTTCAAATAAAACAGGCACTTACAGGAAACGGACGAGCAGAAAAGAAACAAGTTCAATTCATGGTGAAGAATATTTTAGGTTTGTCCAATATACCTAAACCTGACGATGCTGCTGATGCTTTAGCGGTCGCTATTTGTCATATGCAGTCTAATAGCATAATGAGCGATAATTCAATTTAGGAGTAATATGATAGGATTTATCAATGGAATATTAAGAGAAAAAGATTATGACAACATTATAGTAGAATCCAATGGCATTGGTTTTCATATTATGGTAACTAATAGTTGTATGGCAAGTCTAGCCGAATTAAATAATGAAGTCAAGATCTATACATACCTTCATGTACGAGAAGACGAGATGAGTCTCTATGGATTCGTGAGTCCAGAAGAGAAGCGTCTCTTTTTGCAATTAATTACGGTTAGTGGTGTGGGTAGCAAGACTGCTATTCAAATATTATCCGCTGAGCGCATGAGTGCTATTATTAATAGTATTATTAATGAGGATGTGTCAGTAATAGGTGCGTGCAAAGGTATTGGCAAGAAAACTGCAGAGCGCATCATAGTAGAACTCAAGGATAAGATCAAACCATTTGATTATATTCTACCGAATGATACTTTGATGAAGGTTACTATAGAAAATAACCAAGCAATAGAAGATGCTGTGGTAGTGTTGATCAGCTTAGGACTAAGCAAAGCAAAAGCGACTGAACTCGCTAAATCATGTTCGGATAAACATAGCACAGCAGAAGAGATAGTGGCGAAAGCATTAAGAGAGATGGGAGATTAGATGGAAGAGAGAGATAGATTTATATCCAGCACTAAGAATATGAGTGATGTAGAGGTCGAGAATAAACTTCGACCAATGTCTTTCGATGAGTATGTAGGACAGGAGAAGATTAAGTCTAATCTCAAGATATATATCGCTGCTGCTAAGAAGAGAAAAGAAGCACTAGATCATGTACTACTTTATGGACCGCCAGGATTAGGTAAGACCACCTTAAGTCATATCATAGCGAATGAGATAGGTAGCCAGATCAAAATTACTAGTGGACCAAGTATTGAGAATGCAGCAGATCTTGCTGCTATCCTTACTAACTTAGGCACCAATGATGTATTGTTTATAGATGAGATACACAGAATATCTAAATCAGTAGAAGAGATATTGTATCCAGCCATGGAAGACTATGCTCTTGATTTCATAGTGGGTAAAGGTCCTAGCGCTAGAAGCATGAGACTAAAAATTCAACCTTTCACTCTAATAGGAGCAACTACTAAAGCGGGTAACTTATCTAGTCCACTAAGAGATAGATTCGGTGTAGTATGTAGATTAGAGCTCTATTCAATAGAAGAGATTGCTCAAATTATTACGCGTTCGGCTAGAATATTAGGTGTGAAGATCGATAACGATGCGACTTATGAGATAGCTAGACGTAGTCGTAGTACTCCAAGAATCGCTAATAGATTATTACGTAGAGTGAGAGACTATGTACAAGTAGAGGATAAAGATTATATAGAAGTAGCAGATGCTAAGAAGGCATTGACTCTTATGGATATAGATGAATTAGGTCTAGACTATACAGACAAGCGTGTATTAATGGCGATGATAGATAAGTTTGGTGGCGGACCTGTAGGATTAGAGACATTGTCTGCTACTACCAATGAAGAGGTGTCTACTATAGAAGATGTAGTAGAACCATATGTATTGCAATTAGGGCTAATGGTTAGAACTAATCGCGGTAGAATGGTTACCAAGAAAGCTTATGAGCATTTCGGATTACCTATTCCAAAGAATTTAAGAGTCGAACAATTAGGTGCAGACGATATAGAGGAAGAAGACGATGATTAATTATAAGTTATTATCAAACTATGATTATCATTTACCAGAGAATCTAATAGCTCAGACTCCATTAGACCATAGAGATGAGAGTAGACTATTAGTATTCGATAGGAAGACTAAGGATACTTATCATAGACATTTTAAGGATATTAAATCATTCTTAAAGAAAGGTGATGTGTTAGTAGTAAATAACACTAGAGTATTGCCAGCAAGACTTATGGCTAAGAAAGACACAGGTGCAGACATAGAAGTATTATTACTTAAAAGATTAACTCTTACAGATTGGGAAGTAATGATGAAGCCTGCAAAGAGAGTCAAGGTCGGTATGATACTCGAGATTGGAGCCGAACTAAAGTGTGAATTGCTAGAAGTATTACCAGATGGCAATAGAGTAGTTAGATTTATATACGATGGAGTGTTTGAAGACATTCTAGATAGAGTCGGTAGTATGCCATTACCACCTTACATTCATGAGAAATTAGAAGATAGGGAGCGTTACCAAACTGTATACAATAAAATACAAGGTAGCGCAGCCGCTCCTACAGCAGGATTACATTTTACTCCTGAACTTTTGAAAGAGATTAAGGATATGGGAGTAGAGATCTTAGAAGTAACTCTTGATGTGGGATTAGGCACATTCCGCCCATGTAAAGAAGATAACATTACTAATCATATAATGCACTCAGAACATTATAGACTCTCTCAAGAGGTGGCGGATAAGATAAATAAAGCCAAGATAGAGAATAGAAGAGTAATTGCGGTAGGCACTACTAGTGTTAGAACGGTGGAGTCAGTGGCTCGAAAAGGCATGCCACTGATAGCTGATGAAGGTGATACAGATATATTTATTTATCCACCATTTCAATTCAAAGTCGTGGATGCATTGATTACTAATTTTCATTTACCTAAGAGCACGCTAATTATGCTTGTTAGTGCTTTTGCAGGCTATGATAATACTATGGATTTATACGAGACAGCAGTGGAGAATAGTTATAGATTTTTCTCATTCGGCGATGCGATGTTTATACAATAAGGAAATATATGAGCGAATTTAGTTATGAAGTTTTACATATAGATAAGAATAGCGGTGCTAGAACGGGTATACTGCATACTCCGCACGGTGATATTTACACACCTATATTCATGCCAGTAGGCACGCTTGCCACAGTGAAGTCTCTGACAGCGGACGATCTGTATGACGTAGGTGCTCAGATAATATTAGCCAATACATATCATCTACACATTAGGCCGGGTGATGAAATTGTGAAGCGTGCTGGTGGAGTTCATAAATTTATGAATTTTAATCGTCCAATGCTCACCGATTCGGGTGGATTTCAGGTATTCTCACTATCTGATATGCGCAAGATCACAGATGATGGTGTAGAGTTTAAGAATCACTTGAGTGGTGCTAAGATGTTCTTCTCACCAGAAAAAGCTATAGAAATACAAAATAATCTTGGTGCAGACATTATAATGGCATTTGATGTATGCAGTGAGTACGGTGCGAGTCATAAAGATGCTGAAATAGCGATGAATAGGACTTTGGCATGGCTTGATAGATGTTATACAGCACAAAAGAATCCTAAACAAATGCTATTCCCGATTGTACAAGGCAATTTTTATGCGGATCTTAGACTTAAGAGTTTAGAAGAGACTAAGAAGTATTGTAAGTGCGGTATCGCTATAGGAGGATTATCAGTAGGAGAGCCGAAGGAAAAAATGGTAGAGATGTTAGATGTATTAGCACCACATTATCCTACAGATATGCCTAGATATTTAATGGGTATAGGCAGTCCTGACTATATATTTGAAGGAGTAGAGCGCGGTATAGATATGTTTGACTGCGTATTGCAGACTAGAGTGGCACGTAATGGACTCGCTATGACTAGTCAGGGTAAAGTAATCTTAAAAAATGCTAAATATAAAGAAGATTGGTCTACATTAGATCCAGAGTGTGATTGCTATTGTTGTAAGAATCATACCAAAGCATATCTTCATCATTTAGTAATGTGCAATGAGATATTGGGTGCTAGATTACTTAGTCTTCACAATATAAGATTCACACTCAAAATGATGGACGATATTAGGAACGCAATTAATGAAGATCGATTCTTGGAGTTTAAAAAAGAATTTTATAAAAAATATAAAATAACTGACTAATAGACAGATAAAGTGATATTAATCAATAATTTTTATATAAAAGTTTATTAAAATAAATTGACAATCAATAAAATGATTTGATATACTTAATCATATTAAGGGGAGAATATTTTATGGCAGAAATGATTTTAATGATAGTACTATTAGTACTAGTAGTAGCATTATTTGTTATTAGTTACTTAAAGAAGAAGAAATTTAACACTAATCTTAATCAATTAAGAGAAGAATTAAAGAATGGCGACAAGGTAATGACAGACTCTGGTATTGTGGGTGAAGTGGTAGACTCTTATGAAGAAGAAGGATATAAATATTTCGTTCTCAAGTCGGGTAGAAATGACAATGTGGGCTACTATGCAGTACATGCCAATGCTATCTATTATGTATTTGGTAAGGATATGAAAGATGAGGGTAGTGAGAAAGTTACTATCAAAGTAGCTCCAAATAGCGAAGATAAATCTGAATAATATTAAGATCACTAGTATATTGCTAGTGATTTTTTCTTGTGCTATCCATAAATTATATATTCAAGCAATAGCATAAAATTAGTTTATTTTTCGGCAAAGATAGATATTTTCATACCAAAATAACATTCTTTTTTATATATTTCTTCAATATATTAAAATAGGAGGATAGAATGCAGAAAGTAAAATTAAATTTTTCTAATCTATTTG
>JAZOUZ010000076.1:0-14064 GCA_045658505.1 Candidatus Onthoplasma sp.
GTAGATAGTACATATTCTAATGCTTATATGTATAAAATTCGTGAGAAATTAAGTGAATAAATACTCATTTTATTTATTCACAATGCGCCTCACAGCACTCTAGACAAAGAAAAAATCTCGCTAATGCGAGATCTTTTTTAACAAAACTCAATCTGATGATTAAGCATTAAAGAGCTGCATATGCTGCTGCTGGAGTATCAAAACTATAAGCCTGAATTGCCTCACCAGTAATTGTTACAGTTACTGATGCACCCATCTCAGCTGGCTTTTGTTGACCTTCTACCCATTCTGGAGAAGCTGTCACAGTTAAAGCGTTAGCAAGGAATGGAAGAGCTCCATTATCTGTTGTAGCAGCAGTTGCACCTGCAGTGTATAATTGATAATAAACAATACCATCAGTATAATCATTATCTTCAGCAGTTAACTTTTCCCAACCAGATGAGACAGCAAGATCAGCACCGAAAAGGCTTTGGAAAGTAGCACCAGTCGAAACTTCAGCTGTTAAAGTTACAAATACATAAGTATTAACATCAGTATCTGCTACATTATATGTTACAGCACCTAATACTGTTTCGCCTTTAACAACTTTAGCATTAGTTTTTGTTACAACGTCTCCACGAGTTAAGTGGATAGTACCAGTAGTAGCACTTGTAGTGATATCAGTAGCAGTAGCAGTAAAGTACGCATAAGTACCACCGAAAGCAAGCATAGCGACCATAGCCACCGCCATTATAATAAGAGCAAGTGTTGACTTAGTCATCTTTTTTGATTTCAATTTTGTCATTTTTAATTTCCCCTTTTATTTTTTCATTTGTCAATTAATATGAACGTGCCAATTTCGACTATAGCACGGATTCATTTGACATTTATTGCTTGTCCACTCTGATAAGTGAACGTGACTCCTAAATGCTTAGAAGTCGATCACTAGTTAGCAATGAAGCCAACTAGTCGTTTGCTAAAATGCAAACAAATTTGCAAATTTATTTGCGAATGAGCGAACTCATTCTTAAGCAATCTACATCGACCTCGATTACTTATGTCTTGATTTTATCGCATTTCAATATTAATAGTCAAACATTTTTCAACAAATTTAAAAAAAATTATTAAAATTTTTACATTTTTAGTATTCTTTTATTTTTGACTTTGCTAAAAAGTATCCAAAATCCCCTTATTTATAGAGGATTTGCAAAAATATTAACATTCTGTCTATTTTATTTTTTTTCTAAAAATATTATTATCTAATCAATTCATTGATCCTACCGCCACCAATGCAACGACCATCTTCTGCATACAATACTGCGAACTGACCAATGGTTACTGCGCGTTGTTTATCCGCGAAGTCTAGTCTAAGAGTAGTATCATCTATGACAGTTACTTTAGTCTCTTGATCTGGCTGGCGATATCTTAGTTTTACGAACGAATCAAACGAGCCCACTTCTCTATCTGTGATCCAATTAAACTCACTCACTATACAGCCGTTCGAATACATATCAGGGCACTCTCCGCAGTTGACTATTAGGCGATTGGTCTTCACTTCTTTGTCCACTACGAACCAGCGATCAGTATCATATCCATTCTTGCCACCGATATTGAGTCCCCTACGCTGACCAATAGTATAATACATAACGCCATCATGCTGACCGACTTTATTACCTGCCATATCTACTATATCGCCTTTCTTCGCTGGTAGGAAGTTCTTTAGGAATTGTCTAAAGTTTCGCTCACCGATAAAGCAGATACCTGTGCTATCCTTCTTCTCAGCTGTAATGAGTCCAAGTTTAGATGCGATCCTGCGCACTTCGGTCTTATCTATATCTGCTAGCGGGAATAGCGTCTTGCTGAGTTGGGCTTGGTTGAGTTGATTTAAGAAATACGTCTGATCTTTATTCTGATCGAACGACTTGTACAAATACACTTTACCATCACGATCTACGCGCTTGCAATAATGTCCTGTAGCAATATAGTCCGCACCAAGTTTCATAGCATGCTCAAGGAATGGACCAAACTTAATCTCTTTATTACACATTACGTCTGGATTCGGTGTATAGCCCTTAGAGTATTCTTCTAAGAAATAACTAAACACTCTATCACGATATTCCTTAGCATAATTTACAGTATAATATGGAATACCGATCTTATTCGCCACTCGTTTCACATCTTCAAAGTCTTGCTCTGCTGTGCAATTACCATTCTCGTCCGACTCTTCCCAATTCACCATGAAAAGACCAATGACGTTATAACCTTGTTCTTTCAGAAGGTATGCCGCCACCGAACTATCTACTCCACCGCTAAGACCTACTACTACTGTCTTCATATGTTTTCCTTTTAATTATATTTTTTCTTAATTTATCCTATATTAATAGAGACTAACCGACCAAATGGGCTAATGATTGCGAATGGCAATCTAGCAAAAGGTCGTATCACAAACGAGATACCGGTATCTTGAATCTATTGAATATGACATGCATAATATCTACGATCCATAGTATCGCCACTATTCCCCATATCAGCACTAGTATAGTAAACAACTGATACCACTCTCCTACCAAATACTCTCCAATAAAAGTGGTAAGGACAGCATTCAATACACCTATCAAGAAGAATGTAGTGAAGAATACTCCCATCTTCACCCTACCGACATAATAATAATGCCCGCCCATGAATCCTAAAAATATTGTCATCAATAATAATTTCCATTTCTTAACATCAGGAGGACAACCTTTTCTCATCAATATTCTCTCTGACTCGTCTGCACGCATAGCCTCTTTCGCCTCACGATTAGTCGCTGTATCAAACTTCTCATAATTCAACTGACAACTCGGACAAATCTTCGCTACTGCTGGCGCTTTCGCATTACAGCGTGGACAACGCTTGTTCATACTTATTCTCATATTTGTATTATATCATATTATCATATCTTTGTAAATGATAAATCTCAAATTCTTCGCTCAAATCAGTGGATTTTTTTACTAATATAATATACAATAATGTATATATAATATGTACAATATTTAAGAAGTGGGATTATATAGACTGCGCTATATAGGTTCTCCTTCTCGCTTGTATTCATTGCAAGCAAAATACAATCATTAAGGAGAGAATTATGATAATATTATCGTGCGATCATGCTGGCTATGAATATTGCCAAAGAATCATGAAAGAATTTGATAAGAAAAAAATAGAATATAAATATATGGGACCTAATGTGTATGACAAGGAAGATGATTATCCTGACTATATCGCTCCAGCCACTAAGGAAGTACTAAAAAATGATGACAATATCGGCATCTTCCTATGCGGTAGTGGAATAGGTGCTAATATTGTCGCCAACCGTGAAAAAGGTATTCGCGCAGTGTGTGCCAACGACACCGTGAGCGCATATCTAGCGAGAAAAGACGAAGACGCTAATGTACTCACTATCGGAGCCAGAATAGTAGGATTCCGCTCCGCGATGAACATTATTAAGATGTTCTTGAAGAGCGAATTCGAAGGTGGTAGACATTGTCGACGCATCGCTAAGTATTAAAATCTGGTGTATACTTAGAGTCCGCACTGGATAAATCTTGAATATAGGCATTATTTAGTCCACGCTTAACAGCATGACTCACTACTCTCTTATACTCTAGTGGCGTGAGTTTTCGGTTGATCTCTGAGAATTTTAGTGCATTGTATCTCGGCTCATACTGACTCATAATACTGACAATAGTATCTTTGCCAAGATTATCTGCTATAAAATCAATACAACGAATACTATCTATCGTATGACTAGGTAAAATCAGGTGTCTAATGATGACACCTTTTTTCATTCGTCCATTTTCTATAATATCTAATGACTGATTTTCACGCATCTTAAGAATTGATTTAGTCGCATTTTCCACATAGTCCTTAGCCCCACTATACTTAATAGATAAAGCATTATCCATATACTTTAGATCTACTAAGTAGATATCCACATAATCTTTCAACTTTTCCACCATTGCTGGATCTTCATACCCGCTACTATTCCATACAATAGGAATATTAGGTCGATACTTATCTAGAGCAGCCATGATCTCACAGGCAAAATGCGTAGGCGTTACAAGATTGATATTCCACGCTCCATCTCGCTCTAAATCCTTCATTATCTCTACTAGTCTATCTACACTAATCTCCTCACCTAATCCATTATGACTAATAGGCTCATTTTGACAGAAGACACATTTTAGATTACACCCGGTAAAAAAGATCGCTCCACTACCCACATCGCTCTCAGATCCACTAATGATCGGCTCTTCATAATGGTGAAGCATAACTTTACTCACTCGAAGAGTTCGCTCTCCGCAAAAACCGACTGACTTAGTTCTATCTATCTTACATCTTCTAGGACAAATATTACATAACATATCTAGAGTCTAGTAAATTTCTTAGATTTTGTCAATGGCTTGTTCTAAATATTAGGACAAGTCAATAAAATAATGTGAGGTATGATATGAAAAAGAAATTAATTGTATTTGCACTATGTGCCATCACTCTTGCCATGATGACTGCCTGCGGATCTAAGAATATAGACCTAAAAGATTACATCATCGAAGAGAGAATCAATCTATTCACTGCCGAAGATAGCATGTATGGAGTAAGTTTATCTAGCGGTATGCGTGAGAGCGACTATAATCTAGATGGTATCAAAAATGAAATGGTTGAGTTTGGTGTATTGACCATTGTACGAAATGACGGAGAACCGCTAGCTAATGACACATATTCGTACACTATTACTATAGGCGAAGACACTCTCACAGGCTCTCTTGAGAAGAGTCAAGTGGACAATAGTTACTCTACTGACATAGAGCGAAATATCCCTAATGACGCCAATGTTAATGTCGAGATCAAATTCACTGGATATACCTTTCATCAAGATCTAATCAATACTAGCGCTGACTTCTCTGTAGATATGTCCACTGCTATTAATATCGCTAACGATGAATTATCTACAGATATAAAAAATATCTTAAATGACAACGCAAAAATCGAAGTCATCACTAAGATATTAAAAGATTATTCTACCGAAGAAGTCAAGAGGTATTATTGGTACATAGGAGTAGTGTCCACTAAGGGCGACACTATTGGCATACTAATTGATGCTAATTCCGGAGAAGTAATAGCAAAAAAAGTTTAGAGCAATCTAAACTTTTTTAAATTATAGAACTGATCACTTGACCATATTTTTGTGAAAAATTAAATGCATCTATTATGGCCTCATCTACTTCTTCTGTCTCAAATAAATCGGATACATATCTAATAAAATTAATCCTATCATATCGAACTAGCCGAATATTATCATTCGCTATGTGCGTATTGATATTCAATCTCATACACACAGCTTCCCCTGTAATAATAGAATAATTGTCGAAAAATTGATTTCTAAAGTTATATGCACATTTTAGCCCCATAGTCTTACATAGTTTGGCTACGCATAATTCTTTGATATTTTCACATATTTCATCACTCGATAATATTGGCTTATCCATATTGAAATAAGTACATATTTTATTTAATATTTGATCTCTGTTTAATATATAATTAGTCTGCATAGCAGGTATGATAATTTATTTTTGTACAAAAGTCAACTAATTTTGTACAATTTTTTATATATTTGACACATTTGCGAGATTTTGACGTTCTTGAAGATATCTATCTTTCATCTGTTTGTATTTTTCAGATAGATCGAATATGTATTTTTGTTTAGCTTCTATAGACAGTGAATTATAATATTTATGGTCCACTAATTCTTGAATTGGATTAATGATTATTTCATCGCTCTCTAATATTCTACAAACTCGCTCGTATAGTTCTTGTTCATGAGCGCCAAAGCATGCCTTTGCATAAGGTATTTGATCAAATATTGATCGCTCTTTATTGTACATTCTCATACGAGTCTTAGCATCACGTGCCAAATAATATAATTTACCTCTTGTTTTTTTCTTCATAATTCCCCCTTAGCACCTATATGATACTAAAAAGAATGACGAAAACAAAAAATATTCGATAAGATAAAATGTGGAAGTTTGTCTATGTTTATACTATATTGTAATAAACTCAATATTAGCGTAAAAAAATACGCACAAGGTCTAAGTTAATTGAAACTAGTTAAATAAAAATTTTATTACAAACTTTTTTTATATTAGAGGCACACTAAATGCATTCTTATTAAAATGTTTAAATAATAATATTTTTGAAAATATTAATTTTGTAATAAATTATCTAAAACTGGAGTAATAACCTTAGTAATAACCTCATAGCCAGAACTCGTCAAATGCCCACCATCTGAAGAGTATTCTAGCTTTATTCCGTTAGAATTATAATCGAATAGTGGTGTGTATAAATCTACAAAAGTACATGTGTATTTGTTTGCAATTAACTTTATTTTTACATTATTAAAAGCAGCTAATTCGTTATTTTTCCCCCACAACTCTCCACTCATTGAAGTCAAAGATAATAATACAATTTCTGTATTAGGAAGATTATATTTTAAACCTTTAACAATACTTTCATAATTATCAAACATAGTTCCCAAATTATTAGCCCCAATTAGCATAACTGCGACCTTAGGTTTCAAATCATATACAGATACTTGCAAACGTTTTTCTAAATCAAATGTAGTATCTCCGCCTATTCCTCGATTAGAAACTAGATACTCTGGATAATATGATTCTACATTGTACCCATCAGTAAGACTATCGCCTAGGAAGGCAACATCAACTTCGTAATCGTCATAATTCTCATTTTCTTCAATATATCTACTAATTTTAGCGTTGCGATACTGCTTAATTGCAAGATTCCTCGCATCTTCTTCTTTACGATTTGGAATAACTCTAAAGAATACAAATAATAAACCTATTATTAAGATTGCCAACATTCCAACACTCGTCAAAATTACTGTAATTTTTTTCTTTTGATTCATAAAACCTCCACAGTAACAAGTTCTTAACTTTTAATTATAAATATTATATCATAAATCCTATTAAACTGTATTAAAATTTAAAATATTTTTAAAATTGCACTTAGATGTGTGCTTGTCTTGATACAAGTGGTGTCGCTTCTCTCCACCAGACAAGCACACGCCTACAAACTAAATAAAAAAGAGTTAAGATATTTCTATCTCAACTCTTAATTATTACACTAGTTTCAAAATACAGTGATTAAGGGCGTATTTTTTTGTATGAATTATTTCAACTCTTCTCCGCATGACTTACAAAATTTTGCAGTCTTAGAGTTCTTTTGTTTACATTTAGCACATACTTTGTCAGTAGACTCTTGCTTAGCACCACAATGCTCGCAATGCTTAGAATCATCAGCCAATACTCTACCGCATTTATCACACAATGTAGCATTAGCAGTGCCTACAGTATCATTACCATCTCTTACACTTTTCTCCTCATCTGGAGTAGCAGCGATTATTGAGAATAAATATATTCCCCAAATAATTAAAGCAATACCAATAACGAGCGTAACACCTAAAATGATGAACTTTGACCAATGCTTCATATCTAGCACGGACACTATACCTGACACTATAGCTACTAGAGCGATAAATAATATCACGCCTGTTAATATTTTTAATTCTTTCTTACCATAACGTTTCTCTTTATATGCCATATATCCTCCTATACTTTCTCTCCGCATTCTGGACAAAACTTAGTACCAGCAGGAATAGTTTTTCCACATTTAGGGCAAGTCTTTTCTTGCACCAACTTTTCTCCACAATTACTACAGAATTTGCTCTTTTTGGTAATAGCCTCTCCACATTTAGGACAAGACAACGTCTGCGTAGCCCCACACTCTGGACAAAACTTAGCCCTATTAGAAATAGATGCTCCACACTTAATACATTCTGCTGTGCGTTTGGTATTCTTAGCACTGCTAATCGCTTCATTAAATATTCCGCTCATATGCATACCAGCGCCCATACCCACACCTAGACCTGCCAAGTTGTTTCCATTAGGATTTTTGGCTGATTCTTCTATTGCGTTGGCTGCTTTTAGTTGAGTATAGGTCCCCATCTGATCAGCGATCACACCCATCTTGGTACGTTCATCTAGCATCTTCTCTACTTCGTCTGGTAGAGATAGATTCTCAATAACGAAATTAGATACTTTTAGACCCAATGGTCCAAATTCTTCTTTCGCGTGCTGTTCTACCAATTTACTCAATTCTTTATACTTAGTCGCTAAATCAAGAGCAGATACACCGCTCTCTGCGATTACGTCAGTAAGTAATTGAATCAAACTAGACTTATACTGTTCAGATATATCTCCTACTCTGAATATCGGATTAGTGCCGAAGCACTCTCTCATGAATTTAGTAGGATCTTCTACCTTAATAGCATAAGTACCGAATCCACGAAGACGAATATTACCAAAATCTCTATCTCTGAGCATGATAGGATTCTGAGTACCCCACTTTAATCCCATGAATCTCTTGGTATTTATAAAATAAACTTCTGCCTTGATTCGAGAATTGCCACCCGTAGCCAAACTAAGCATCTTAGTAAGGAACGGAATGTTCTCTGTAGCCAATCTATATGTGCCAGGACCAAATACGTCCGCGATCTCTCCCTTATGTACAAATAAAGCCACCTGTCCTTCTCTCACTATAAGAGTAGAACTATTCATAATTTCTTCTCTTTTTTGTAATGGATATTTGAATACAATGACATCTTTACTAATGTCTGTCCACTCTATCACATCTAATAATTGTTTACTAAAAAATCCCATTTCCTTCTCCTTAATATAATAATATCACGAAATACTAAGTTTAGCAAATAATTTTATATTACTTTTTTTTATTAAATGCCGTACTTAAATATTCATCGATTTTATCTTGATATCTAATACTAACGTAAAATAAAAACATCACTAATAAAGCAATAACTACCCACACTACCAATCCCCAACCCGCGAAAGGTATCACATCTCCGCTGGCGAAGAACACAGTAGTCGCTATACCTACTCCACGTGCCAATACATTCGTCCAAAAGAAAAAATTGAAACTCATATTAGTGGTACCCGCCACCACACACAATATATCATCTGGAAATAAAGGAAATATCATCATAAGGAAAAACAAATATTTACCATGAGACATTCTCTCTATCCATTTATCACCACTATCAGATCCTGCCAACCAATATAAGAATTTTCGACCAAATTTTCTACCGATCCAAAACATTATTATACTGCCGATCATGATTGATACGAAACTCAATAAAAATGCAGACCACTTACCAAAGATTATAGCACCAGCAGCGGTAACGATTATTGATGGTATCTGTAGAATAGTAGTCTGCAATATCTGTAATAATATAAATATCAGCGAACTAAATACTCCACCTTTTTCGACTATTGCTTGAATCTTCTCGATTGAGTTCACATATTCCCACAGACCTGTCCTTCTTAGAATAAAATAACCCCCAACAAACACAATCAATAATATCAACAAAACAAAAAACAACCGCCAAATAAATTTGTGGTTGTTTTCTTTTTTCTTAATTTTCTCGCCTTTCATACAAATATTATATTCTTATATTTATAATTTTATTTCTATTTTAATAATATGCTTGTACCATTTTTAAGAAATTATCATATTCACCTAGGTCTTCTATGTTATTATCCTTAATCCATTGCGTAGCCATATTTTTCAATCTTAATATATCCACTCTAGATATTTTAGGGTGAGTTTTCGTTTTGCTGGATATTAGGATTTGTTTGAAGAATTGTTGAAATGGTATAATATTGTCTACACATTCTTCACCTTTCTCTGCCGCCGAATCTAAATAATTGTATCCAAATCCTGTACATATATCATAGTAATCACAAGTCTCACCTCTACTATCTCTACAAGGTCGTATAATTACAAAAGGATCAATTACAGATATGTCGTAATCATCAAGCGTAATAGGAGGGGGTGTTACACCGCTATAAGTCTCCATATCAAAATCAGGATACTCGTCATCTTCGCCCTCTATATTGTCCACATGAACCACTTGAGCCACGAATAAATCTTCTAATCTATATCCTGCCACATTAGGCACTAGTTTTTCTTTTGGAGTATTCTGATATACACGAATGCGACTATCTATACCTTTCTTTATATCTTCTAATTTTATTCGCAATTTATCAATCAACTTACTCATATATACCTCTTGATTGCATCATAATATTGATTTGTCGATTTGTCAATATTTCAAATAAATTTTATTAAGTATTTTTTATATTAAAAAAGTGATGAATAATCATCACTTTTTTTAATCGATTTTTGTTATTTTTATTAAATTAGTACAACCATTTTTCTTAGGAGTACCACAAGTAACTACTATAGTATCTCCAGATTTAGCAATGCGTTTTTCTTTCGCTAATACACTAGCGATATTAAACATCTCATCAGTAGTATTATACTCAGGAGTAATCACAGGACAAACACCCCACACTAATTCTAACTGTCTATACGATCTCTCACTAGGAGTAGCACCTAAGATAGCGACATTGGGACGGAATCTACTAATCAGTCCAGCACTCATTCCCGATTCTGTGAATGACACTATCGCTTTAGTATCTTGATAAGACACAGCGGATATAGCACTATGAGCCACTATATCGGCTACCGTATTGAGTTTAATATTTGCATTTAACTTATTGTATTCTATATGTTGCTCTGCCTCTAATACTATATTTGACATGGTACGCACCGATTCTACTGGATAAGCACCCGATGCAGATTCTCCAGACAACATTACACAGCTAGTGCCATCAAACACCGCATTAGCCACATCACTAACTTCTGCTCTAGTAGGTCTAGGCGAGCGTATCATACTCTCCAACATTTCGGTAGCAGTGATTACCGGCTTCCCTCCCGACACCGCTTTTTCAATAATCATCTTTTGTAGATTAGGTAGTCTCGCCATATCTACTTCTACTCCGAGATCTCCTCTAGCCACCATCACAGCATCAGTCTCAAGAAGAATTTCATCAATATTGTCTATACCACATTGAGATTCTATCTTAGATATGATCTTCATATCTCCTTTGTTCGATGATATAAATTTCTTCAATGCTATCACATCTTCTTTGGAGTTTACAAAACTTGCAGCAATCAATTCTACACCATTCTTGATCGCCCACTGAATATCTAGTTTGTCTAGATCATTCAAATATTGAGTAGTATATTTTACTCCTGGTATGAATAGACTCTTGCGATTGCTGATCCTTCCGCTTGACATAGCTTTAGTGTAGATATCTTTACCGATTACATCCACTACTTTGAATGTCAATAATCCATCGCAAGCGAGAATTTTGTCACCCGCTTTGATAGATTTTATTAATTTCGGCTCACTAATGCTTACTCGTGCATTATTCCCTATATCGTTAATAGCAGAGAAAATAAATGTTTGACCTTTCTCAATGTCTACATAATCATTCTCGAAACGGCCAACCCTGATCTCTGGACCTCTAGTATCTATCATAATTGGTAATGGCATATTTAATTCTTTTCTCAATTTCTTGACATTCCTCACTACCTTAGTCATATCATCTAGCTTCGCATGAGACAGATTGATTCGTACTATATTCATTCCCGCCAATGCCATATCTTTCATTATCTTGTAATCCAAACTAGATGGCCCAATAGTTGCTACTATTTTTGTTCTTCTCATAATTTCACCCCTTTTATGAAAAAAATAAATTAATTATATATAATGTGATTATAACATAAATAAATCTAAAAGCACAAATATTTCACGTTTTTTTGAAAATATTTCAGAAATTTATTGAAAAAATTTTATTTTATGATAATATATATATTACACATGGGGATGAAATAGTTTCGACTAGTGGTCTCTGTGGTGATACGCATGTCGAGTGTCAGCTCGTAAAATATGTGTTCGTTTCTCGACGAATTAAATAAACGCAGAAAACAATAATTACGCTTACGCTGCTTAATGCGTGGCCGTCAGTCTAGTGGTACCGATACATTAGAGTCTGGCGTCGTTAATCGGTGAACGTCTGTTCGCATCTCCTAGTGCGAATAGATGTAAATATAGGATAATGAATCATCAGTGTCAATGTTAGTGATGATCCACGAATATAGTCATTGACTAAGCATGTAGTGTATGACCCCAAATATCATTAGGACATGGGTGCGACTCCCATCATCTCCACCAAACGGGTGCCACTCGCACCCATTTTTTTGTACTCTTTTTGTTCATAAAAACTTCTTTGGAATTATTTTAAATTATTTAATATAAAAAAGAGAAGATTTTATTTTTTCTTCTCCCTTTTGTTAATTTAATAAATTTTTTATTATGCCAATTTAATTTAAAATGGAAGTTCGCATTCGTTTTCGCTACTACGAATCCCGTCTATCTTTTTATCAAAAAGTGTAGAGGAGTTAGTTTTTATTTGTGGTTTTTTTGTTATAAATTTTCTTTTTTCTGCATCATAGTGAAGCGTCTTGGTGCGTCCGCCATAACTTACAGAGAATTCAGAATAAATAGGCGAAACATGGAAATCTTTGAAATCTTCTCCATCAAATTCTGTTTTAAAATCACAAGTTGTACGCAAGTAAGTAATGTTGTCAAAAATATAGGGTGTCAAAAGATTATAATCCAACTCTTCTCCTTTGATGTTAAAACTAGCGATTGCTTTCTTATTTTTTTCATTTTCAACAACCAAAAAAACAATTGGAAAATTACAAAGTTGACTATTAAGTTCATCTTCTAATCCAAAGTCATATAACGCATCGTAGTTTCTATCTTTTTTAATTAGCTCTTGAACAATAAACCCTTCTATTGCATTAAATTTTGGACGTTTTAATATTGGTTTATCAGAACAATAATATGGGTGCCATAGAAAATTTATTTTATTGCAATCTTTAAGCATAAACAAACAACCTCTATCCAAATTATGTTTTTGTTCGCAAATAAAATGAATTTCATCCGACTTTATGTTTGTTTCATGCACACCTGATACTCTATTACTTACAAGGCTTATTAGTTTGTCTTTGGTTTTACCATTTTCTTTAATACCTTTAATTAAATACACCTTACGGTTGCAATCATCAAGTTTAGAAATCTCCTTAATATCAGAAAAATTTTTTTCTATGCAAATTGGATATTCCCGCATGTGTCTCAAACTCCATAAACTGAAAGTTCCATTATCATGAATAAAAAGCATTACATTTGACCAGCCTTCTAATTCATTAACATTACAAACATTTTCAACTAAACATTCGCTTAATTTGTTTTGAAATCTATCAAAGAAATAATAATCAGATACTAGTAAAGACTGGTGTTTTTCTTTTCGTAACTTTTCACCCAAAATAAATACTTTACCGCAAATCATTTCTGCATCAATTCTCTCAAAACTACAAGGAAGAAGCTCTTTAAGTCCCTCTGGTGAAAGTTGGTAAAGCCCTTTTTTGTCGTTTTCCTCTACAACAAAAAGTTTGAAAGAATCAGGATCTCTATATTCTCCGGCATCATTTATTATAATAGGACTACCTTGAATATAAATTTGAGAGGTTATTCTTTTTCCATTTATAGTAAGGTTAACGGGGATATTGTCTATTACACGATTCATCTTTCTCTCCTTTCTCCGTTATTGTAGCATAATTATCATCTAATTTCAATACCTATTTAGAATTTTTTTTAACACTCAAATATATTAACTTTTGTTGTTTTTTAATGAGTGCGCCCACATTTCTTTTATCTCCACCATATATTAATAACAAGAAATCACTAAGCTAAGTGATTTTTTATTTGCAGCAAGTCGCACGGGAGCGAAGAAAAAACAGCATCTGCTCATGCTGTTTTTAGCGGTCTGTCCGACAGGACGACTCCCATCATCTCCACCAAATGTCA
The DNA here is from genome assembly GCA_045658505.1 of Candidatus Onthoplasma sp. GTDB lineage: Bacteria > Bacillota > Clostridia > Christensenellales > UBA1242 > Onthoplasma. The sequence goes on from JAZOUZ010000076.1 coordinate 13,889, forward strand.
AAATTTGTAGAAAAAAAGTAGCTAGAAATATCTAACTACTTTTCTTCTTTTATAATTTCCATTGTAAAAGTTTCATATTCTGAAACAACTCTATCAAAAACTTTGAATATAATTCCATACTCATAATCATCATAATTTTTTTCTTGTTTTATCTTTTCTAAATCAAAGTTTAAAAA
>JAZOUZ010000077.1:0-8366 GCA_045658505.1 Candidatus Onthoplasma sp.
GCGTCTATTAATAATACTATGTTCTTCACCTTACCATTATTGTTAGCATTATATACTTCCATATAATCTGTAGGTGCTTCGATCTCACAGTCATACTTAATAGCACAGTCTACCATAGAGCATAGATAACCTTTTGCCTTAATGTATGCGTCTACGACAGTCTCACCCTCAGTAACAATACCTAAGTCTTGGATAGCTATAGTATACCAACCAGTGTTGGTACCCTTCTCATCATCTTTATATAATACTGCTGGATAAACTAATTCTTTCATAAATACCTCTCAGATAATGCCATTATATCATAAAAATTTTTTTATGTAAAATGAATTGAACTATATTTTGGCAATAAAAAACTCCCTCTATTTTTAGAGGGAGCAAAAACTATTGACCTAAAACCATCTCTCTATCTCTAGTAGCCATGCGCGCTACTAATGATTCTATTGATTCGCTAGGACTAGCTGAATACATATCACTTAATTCTCTTAATAAACTTCTTCTATCGCTAGAAAATACTTCTCTACCCTCTCTCATTTCTGTAGGAGAATTAGTCTTATGACTAGGTGTAGAAATTGCTTCTGGACTCATTGTTGGAGGGACTCTGAATTTCGTCATGAAGTCGATACGTGCTTTTATTAATTTGCTTGAACTTATTGTTGGCATAATAAACCTCCTTGTTTATATGTCCATATAATAGCATAAAAAAAATAATTTGTAAATAGTTTTTCACTATTTTCTCAAATTATTTTTTTATTTATTTTTGCTATAAATAGGGCGATTTTCGAAGGTTTTTTATTTTTTTGTGTTTGGATTTTTATTATAACATATGTAAAAATAAATTGCAATAATTTTACATGAATTTTCATATTTTTATTAAAAAAATTCCGCGTTATGCGGAATTTTTAATATTATTCTTCTTCACCTTCTTCGTCAAGATCGTCGAACTTCATTGCTACATCATTGTCGCCCATGAGTCCAGCTTCGTCCTTCACTTGCTTTGGAAGAATATTTCTATATTGAGGAGCACCTGTACCGGCAGGAATCATCTTACCAATAATAATATTCTCCTTAAGTCCTGTCAAGTGGTCTACTTTACCCTTCAATGCAGCTTCGGTCAATACGTTACTTGACTCTTGGAATGAAGCGGCAGACAAGAATGATTCAGTAGTTAGAGACGCCTTAGTAATACCTTGTAGTTCACGCTTAGCAGTAGCAGGTACGCCACCTTCTTGAAGAGCCTTCATATTAGCTTCTTCGTATCTGCGAAGATCTACAGTATCACCTGGTAATAAGTCTGTATCACCAGCATTCTCGATCTTAACCTTGCGGAGCATTTGCTTAATAATAATCTCTAAGTGTTTAGCATTAATTGAAACTGCTTGAGATTTATATACCTGTAATACTTCGTTTAGTAGATATTCTTGAACAGCCTTAACACCGCGAGTACGCAATACATCTCTTGGATTTAGTGGACCTTCTGTAAGAGCTGTACCAGGAGTAACCACATCTCCATTCTTAACCTTCATAGTAGAACCGAATGGAAGGATATAACTCTCTTCTGTAGTACCCTTAATAACCACTTCGAAGCGCTTATCTATTTGGTTTATAGACACTTTACCACCGATCTCAGAGATAACCGCAGCACCCTTAGGATTACGTGCTTCGAAGATTTCTTCTACTCTTGGTAGACCTGTAGTAATATCAGCAGATGCAGAACCACCGCTGTGGAAGGTACGCAATACTAACTGAGTACCTGGCTCACCAATTGATTGAGCAGCTATGACACCGACTGCTTCACCAATGTGTACAATTTCATTAGTAGACATATCTCTACCATAACACTTAGCACATACACCTGTCTTAGCCTTACAAGTAAGAAGGCTTCTAATATTCACTTTCTCAATACCTGCGTCTACTATGTCTTTAGCGATCTCATCAGTGATGAACTCATCTTCTGCTAAGATTACTTCTTTAGTCTTAGGATCTATTACCGGACTAGCAGTATAACGTCCTACAATACGATTGAATAGACTCTCGATAACTGTACCATTTTGAACGATAGCAGTTACTTCGATACCCTTCACGCTCTCTTCTAGAGCTCCGAAACAGTCATGCTCTGTAATAGTAGTATCTTGAGCGATATCTACTAATCTACGAGTCAAATATCCTGAGTCCGCAGTCTTAAGCGCTGTATCCATCAACTGCTTACGACTACCACGCGCTGCACTATAGTACTCTAGAGCACTTAGTCCACGACGGAAATTTGATTTTACCGGAACGTCAGATACACTACCACTCGCTGCAGCCATGTTACCTAACATACCACTTAGTTGTTTTAATGAATCTTCACCACCACGGGCTTTAGATGTAATAATAATCTTCAATGGATTGAATGGATCCATCTCTGCAGATGTTACCTTAATGATATCATTTACAGCCTTGTCCCATATTGCCATATTCTTATTGTATTTATCTTCATAACTAGTGAATCCTTGCATATACAAGTCATCATTCTGACGAACTTGCGCATCGGCCTCTGCTATAATTCTCTCTCTGTCCTTAGACTCAGTCAAATCGAAGATTGAGAATGATACACTAGATAATGTACTATACTTGTAACCCATGTTCTTCACATTATCGATCATAGTAACAGTAGTATTAGTGCCATGTTTACGATAACAAGTCTCAATTAGAGTACCATAGTTACCTTTCTTCACCACATCATCTATCTCAAATCTAAATGCATTTTCTCTCTTGGTTCTATCGATGAATCCTAAATCTTGAGGGATCACACTATTAAAGATAATTCTACCCAATGTAGTCTCTGTTCTACCTGTGATCATCTCTCCATTGAACTCTACAGTTCTACGAAGGTTGATCTTAGCTTGAAGACTAAGCATTCCATTCTCATATGCTAGCATTGCTTCATCAGCATTACCGAATGTCATACCTTCACCCTTAGCACCTGGTCTAATTACTGTTAAGTAATAGTTACCTAAGATCATATCTTGGCTTGGTACCATATTTGGAGCACCATCACTTGGCTTCAATACGTTATTAGATGCAAGAAGTAACATTCTAGCTTCTGTTCTAGCCTCCACAGACAATGGAACGTGCATTGACATTTGGTCACCGTCGAAGTCTGCGTTGAATCCGCTACATGCTAGAGGCGGTAATCTAATAGCCTTACCTGCTACAAGGATTGGTTCAAATGGTTGTACGCTTAGTTTGTGTAGTGTAGGCGCACGGTTAAGTAGTACAGGGTGTCCTTCTACTACTTCTTGAAGAATATCGTATACTATAGGACGCTCTTGGTCTATCATACGAGTAGCTTTCTTTAGGTTGTTAGTCGCATTGATTTCTAGCAATCTTTTAATAATGAATGGACGGAATAATTCCAATGCCATCATCTTAGGAAGACCACATTGATAAATCTTAAGCTCTGGACCTACTACGATAACGCTACGACCTGAATAGTCTACACGTTTACCTAATAAGTTCTGACGGAAACGACCATGTTTACCCTTAAGGGAAGCTGTAAGTGATTTAAGATCTCGTTGTCTACTACCTTGTACAGGACGACCACGCTTACCATTATCGAATAATGCATCTACTGCTTCTTGAAGCATACGTTTCTCGTTACGAACGATAATCTCAGGAGCACCTAACTCCATCAACTTCTTCAAACGATTATTTCTATTAATAACTCTTCTATATAGATCATTCAAGTCAGATGCAGCAAACTTACCACCATCTATCTGAACTAATGGACGAATATCTGGTGGGATCACCGGTACAGCGTCCAATATCATCCAAGATGGCTTATTACCACTCTTAATGAATGCTTCGATTACTTCTAATTTCTTAGTAGCTTTTAATTTCTTTTGACCTTTAGAATTGTGCATCAAGTCAGTCAACTCGTCGCGTTCTTTCTCTAGATCAATATTTTGTAACAATTCCTTTACAGCCTCAGCACCCATACCGGCACGGAAACCATTAGGACCATATTTTTCAAGTGCTTCACGATATTCTCTATCACGAATTACTTGCTTGTAAGTAAATTCTGTATTCTTAGGATCTAATACTACATAACTAACATAGTACAATACCTCATCTAATAGCTTCGGAGACATATCTAGAACGATACCGATACGAGAAGGCACACCCTTGAAGAACCAAATATGGCTCACAGGACAAGCCAACTCAATATGTCCCATTCTCTCACGTCTAACCTTGCTACGTGTAACCTCTACGCCACACTTGTCACAGACTACTCCCTTATATCTAACTCTCTTGTACTTACCACAGTGGCATTCCCAGTCTTTCTTAGGTCCAAAAATTCTCTCACAGAAAAGTCCGTCTTTTTCAGGCTTTTGAGTACGATAATTAATGGTCTCAGGCTTGGTCACTTCACCACGTGACCAAGATCTGATCATCTCTGGTGAAGCAATACCAACGCGGATTGAGTCAAAATTGTTTAATTCAAACATATCTTATCTTCTCCTAAAATTTCTTATCTAAAACAATCTATTGAATTTCTAAAAATCCTTAGATTAGTCATCTAAATCGTCAAACAATTCAGACTCGTCGAATGCATTAACATCATTCTCGTACTCTTTCTGAATGTCTTCAAATTCGAGAGTAATATCTTCTAGAGCTTGTTTATTTACAGGCTCTACTGCAGTAATCTCTTCGCCTTCTTCACTTACTTCATTGATAGTGAGTTCGTGATTATCTGCTGTCAAGATCTTCACATCTAAGCATAGACCTTGCATTTCTTTTACCAACACCTTGAATGACTCAGGCATACCTGGCTCTGGAATAGGTTCTCCCTTCACGATTGCCTCATATGTCTTGATACGTCCTTCTACGTCATCAGATTTGATAGTGAGCATTTCTTGTAATAGTCTAGATGCACCATATGCTTCTAGTGCCCATACTTCCATTTCACCGAAACGTTGTCCACCTAGTTGACTACGTCCGCCAAGAGGTTGTTGAGTGATAAGAGCATATGTTCCGATACCACGAGCGTGGATCTTATCATCAACCATGTGGTCTAGTTTCAACATGTACATTACACCAACTGTTGTCTTGTTCTCAAATGGAAGACCTGTTCTACCATCGTATAACTGAGTCTTACCATCTTCTGGAAGGTTATTAGCTCTCAACAATTCTTTGATTTCTTCTTCGCTAGCACCATCGAATCCTGGAGTAGCCACTTTCCAATCTAAATGTTTAGCAGCCCAGCCTAAGTGAACTTCCATCAACTGACTCAAGTTCATACGAGATGGAATACCTAGTGGATTCAATACGATATCTACTGTCTCACCATTTGGCATATATGGCATATCTGCCTCTGGAAGAACTACTGAGATAACACCCTTGTTACCATAACGACCGGCAAGTTTATCACCTACTTGAAGCACACGCTTCTGAGCGATGAAGATCTTCACCATCATATTCACACCAGCGTCAAGTTCATCTTTATTCTTTCTAGACAAGATCTCGACACCTACTACCACACCTTCTTCTCCGTGTTTTACTTTGAGAGATGTATTCTTCACTTCTTTAGTCTTCTCACCGAAGATTGCCTTTAATAATCTTTCTTCTGGAGTAAGATCAGTCTCACCTTTAGGAGTTACTTTACCTACCAAGATATCTCCAGCCTTAACCTCTGTACCGATACGAACAATACCATCTTCATCAAGGTTCTTTAATGCTTCTTCGCCTACACCTGGAATATCACGAGTAATCTCTTCATCTCCAAGCTTAGTAGTACGAGCTTCTGTCTTCACTTGTTGAATACTAATAGATGTATAAGCATCTTCATTCACTACTCTTTGGTTCACTAGGATCGCGTCCTCGAAGTTGAATCCTTCCCAGTTCATGAACGCTACTGTCATATTCTTACCAAGTGCTACTTCGCCCTTATCTGTGCTAGACCCATCGGCTAACACATCGCCTGCTTTTACTTTCTCTCCCTTCTTCACGATTGGCTTTTGGTTAAAGCAAGCTTTCTCATTAGTTCTCTCGAATTTGCGAAGGTTATAATCCACAATACTACCATCAGCGTATTCCATAGTGATATGATCAGCTGATACATATTTACATACACCGTCTTGCTCAGCTAGTACTAATACTCCAGAGTCAACAGCGATCTTGTGCTCAATACCTGTACCAACGATAGGGCTATCTGCTCTAAGTGTAGGCACTGCTTGACACTGCATGTTACAACCCATCAATGCACGGTTACCTGGGCTATGCTCTACGAATGGGATAAGACTCGCACCAATAGACAATTCTTGTCTAGGGCTAAGTTCTACTAGATCAATCATGCTAGCGTCCACACGAGCTGTCTGTCCATTGTGACGACACTCGATTAGACCAGCCTTGATAGTCTTGTCTTCATTCATCTCTACAGTCGCCTGAGCTATGTAGTGTCCTCTCTCTTCGTCTGCCATCAAGAAGACGATATCATTTGTTACTCTACCCTTGTCGTCAAGTTTTCTAAATGGAGTCTCAATGAAACCATATCTATTCACTCTAGCATATCCAGCAAGAGATGTCATTAGACCAATAGGTTGTCCTTCTGGAGTCTCTACTAGACAGATACGTCCATAGTGTGATGGGTTAATATCACGTACTTCTACTGTAGCACGCTCTTTCTTCACACCGCCTGGACCGAATGAAGATAGACGACGTTTATGTCTTAGACTAGCAGCAGGGTTGATTTGATCCATCAACGCACTTAATTGGCTAGTAGCCATGAATTCTTTAAATACCTTATTAATATGTCTAGCATTAACGATTTGGCTAGGAGTAATATCAGTAAGATCTCTACTCTGAAGAGATTCTCTTACTTGAGCCTGAAGCTTAGACATACCACGTCTAAATTCATCACGAAGAAGTTCGCCAGATGTAGCCACACGACGAACTGATAGGTTATCTATCTCGTCTGTCTCACCGATACCATCGATTAGATTCAAGTGATAGCTTACTGTAGCGATAATATCATCAAGAGTGATTTGATAATCTTCTAACTTTCTAGCATTAGATGCTATCGCTGCCTTCAAGCCTTCTTCGTCATCTTTATATTCCTTCATGATCTCTTGAAGAAGTGGAAGATATACTAATTCAGTAATCTTGAAGTCTTCTGGATTTAATTTCGCATAAGCCTTAAGATCTACACGCCTGTTACCTACTACTCTGATTACTTTCTCGTCTACTAAGATATCCACTGAGTTGATACCAGCATTTTGGATAGCCACAGCTGTATCGTGATCGATAAATTCGCCCTTAGATACGAATACTTTCTTACCTAGCTTCACATCTTCTGCTGCGATTTGATCAGTGATACGATTAGCGACTGACAATTTCTTATTTAATTTGAAACGACCAACTTTCTCTAGATTATAATGTTGAGGATTGAAGAAACGGTCATTAATATATGATAATGTATTCTCTGGGTTAGGAATCTCTCCTGGTCTAGTACGACGGCCAAACTCGATCAATGCATCTTCTTGAGTAATTTGTGGTTCTTTCTCTAGAGTATTCACGATATATGGGTGATGCGCAAAAATATCCAACAATTCTTCGTTGGTATAACCAAAACACTTGAGTAATACACCTAGACTCATCTTGAACTTACGCTCAACGATCGCACGAAGTGTATCTCCTGCCATCTGCTCAGTCTGTATCCACATACCATAACTAGGTTGGATAGCTCCGTCATAATCCATACGACCAAACTTATTGATCTGACCACCAAACAATGCACCTGGAGCCTTAATTAATTGGTTAAGAACGACACGCTCTACACCATTACAGATGAAACCTCCGTCCTTAGACATATATGGTATATCACCTAAGAAAACTTCTTGATCAATGATCTGACCAGTCTCTTTTACTAAAAGTCTAACCATTACTTTTAGTGGAACAGTATAAGACACTTGTTTAGTCTTACATACATTCCATGGATATTTAGGTGTTTTGTCAACAGTATAACTCAAAAAAGACAACTCGGCCTTATTCGAGTAGTCTATAATAGGATTATACTCGTTCAATATCTCCCCAATATCCTCTTCTAAGAATTTCTTAAAAGAATCCTTCTGAATGCTAAGAGAATCTCCCATCACATATGGAACTTCTGTCTTAGCGAAGCTCATTCTAGTAGCCTTACCTTGTTTGATTTGTTTGATGTTGAGTGTTTTTGAATCCATTCATTAACTCCTTATTTAGTTGTATAATCGCCTAAAAATTAGCAAAATTTTGCCAAAATGAGAGCAGGCGACTATTATTCATACTGCTCAATTCTAGCACAATATTCTAGTAATGTCAATAGATTTTTATAAAAAATTAGCACTATTTTT
>JAZOUZ010000078.1:0-19040 GCA_045658505.1 Candidatus Onthoplasma sp.
AGCTACTGAGATAAATGGTGGTGTAACAAATAGAGTATTGTATTTCTATGGAGTAGAGAATGCTCATTCATATGAGATATTGGTAGACTTCAATAAAATAGTAGTACCTGCTGATGTATTTAATCCAACTAAATTATATAATGTGACTATTACTGAATATATGACTAGAGTGGATAGTTATGATATTAGAGTAAGGGCATTACCAAATCCGAGTGATACAAGATTGCTATCTAGTGATTATGCTGAATGGCAATATACTCTAAGCAAGAGATTGAGTATGGTAACAGACTTCAGAGTAGAAGATACTAATGGAAAATATACATTATTCTATTCTAATGTTGACGAAAATGCGGTAGCATTTAATGTAAGAATAGTAAAACTAAATGATCCTAACTATGAAGCATATCTAGAGAGTTTGGGATTGGATAACGAATTTAGAATTGTCCAATCTACAGACATTACTGAATACATGAGAGAAAAGGGTGAATATCATATATATATGACTGCTCTTGCACAAGAAGGCAGTAAGTATTGGAATAGTGAAGAGTCTAGTGAGCCATGTGTTGTAAATAAATTAAGCACATTAAATACTCCGACTGATATTACGTTTACTAATACATCAAGTAATACATATATAATGAGTTGGACGGGTGATGATCATGCTGATTATTATATAGTGAACATTGTTCAACCTAACATGATCAGCGCTGAATTAAAAGCATACAATAATTCTATTGATATTAATGACTATATTAAGTTGCAGGGTAGTTATAATATTAGCATTAGTGCTAAGGTGAATGCTTCTGGAGATAATGCTAAAGATTATGAGAATGGACCAGCCGGTAGCATTACTCATATGTACACACGTAGTAAAGATTATGATTATAAACGCAATACTAACACAATCTATGGTACAAGTTTTGATTACTATATAGATGATGTATCAGAACTAAAAAATGCGCTATGGTATCATTATCTATATGGCGTGGATAATGGACTAAATAATGGTACAATCTTGTCATTATATATAGATACCAAGACCAAACCAGATAGTAACGAACTAGAGACTATAAAAGAAGCATTGATAAGATTGGCAAATGAAGCAAATGACGCAGACATCAAGTTGCACAATTTCGCTCAAGATGAAGTATGGTTGGGAATGTTAAGAGAACCAACTACTCAAGAGTATGTATTGATGGAATATTTGGCTAGAACCTTATTGAATCTATATCCTGAGATGCATTCATTAAAGGCATTAGATATTAATCATGAATCTGGTAGCAATATCTTCAATATTAGTTATAAGAATGCTTTGAATGTAACTAAGCATAAGTTAGAAGACAACGACTTAATCAAGTTTGCTAAAGACTTTGGTAATAAATTTGAGTATCTAGATACTTCTGCTAGAAGAAGTGATAATACTATATTTAAGATCGATAATAGTTCTAAATATATGGAAGTAACTAATACTGAGCAATTAGTCCACGCAGTTCAGTCTGGTGCTAGACCATTGTTTATTGGGAATTATACTACAGCAGAAGGTGTGTATTCTAACGCGAAGAAAGTATTACTCGCTATCGTGAATGATAAAATGACAGACATTGAGAAGGTTACTCGTATATTTGATTGGCTAGAATATGGATTCGCACTCAATACTAATGGTAATATCGTATACGATGAGAATGGATATATAGTAGATGCTACTATTGATCAGTATGGTATTAGAGCAGAGTATTATCTAGAAGGAATATTCAATAATATTACTCTGTCTACTAATGGTGGTGGTGATGGAGAATTTTATTTAGGTAATAGAATTGCTACTAGTGAGTCTTATTCTAAAGCATTCGCATTGATGTGCGCTATCGAAGGTATAGAATGTGTATTAGTTAATGGAGAATTTGTATATGTCTCAGATGGCAATACCTATACAAAATCTCATACTTGGAATAAGGTTAGACTAAGTACCACTACTGATTCATCTAAAATAGCATGGTACAATGTAGATCTAACATTCTCTGACAATAGAGTATATATGAATGGCGAAAAATATAATGATGGATCTATGTATAGTATCTCATCTCACGATTATTTCTTAGTAACTGATGATTATATGAAGAATGAGAACAATACTCAAGGAAGAAGTCAAAATATTCATTTCGTAGACAAAAACTATATAAAGTCAAAAGCTTATAGCGATACTCGTGGCTGTAATACATATGATGATGGCTACGATTATTATTCGAACAATAGCTTCAAGATGACCAAAGATCAATTAATGAATCTTCCAAATATTGGAGCTGAGTTGAGTGCGCTAAGCAATTTGGCAGGATTCGAATATTCTAAATCATATGAGCAAAGTACTATATATCGCGGATATTACGACGATGAGAATAATAATGGATTAATAAGCACTGCTACATTTGGTAATAGAGATAAATTCTTATTTAATACTATACTATATGCTAAGCAGATGGCAATGAATAATAATGGTAAAGCGACGATAGAGTTTAAGATCAGTGGAGAATCACTCTTCACTTCATCTGATTTGTCATATATATTCGATGTGGCTGAAGATTATTATTTAGGATTGAATCTTCACCCAGATCGTAATGCAAACGGTAATATATACACAAGCTACAATGCTGTAGAAAATTGTTTGATAGTAATATATTGCGTATCTTAATAGTATAAAATCTATCTAGTAATGCAAACTATTATCAATGATAGTAGATGCAGAGAAGACACTAGGTGAGATAAAAAAATTACTGCACGATAGTAGTGATCTCAAATCACGAAACGTGCAGTTTTTTGCTACCCTTATTACTATATGTTATCTGGCACCTATAGTAGATAATGATTTATTAAATGAAGGCATTATTGATCCGATACTAAATTTCGAATCAGCAGATGAGCCGACTAGAGTGGTAGATACTCTAATGGAGAAAGTACTTAGCAATCAAGAAGTAGAAGAATCTAGCGATATTAATTCAGCAGTAGAAAAATTATTCTCCGGTAGTGCCTTGATCCTGATAGATGGCGAGAGTAGGATCCTTAGCTGTGATGTAGAGAAGATAACAGTAAGAGCTGTGGCCGAACCTCCTACTAGTGTGGTCATCAAAGGTCCAAGAGAAGGATTCAATGAAAGTCTAAAATATAATTTGGCATTAGTTAGAAAAAGGGTAAAAAGTACTGATCTAGTAGTGAAGATGTTGGAGATCGGAGAGATCACTAAGACTCAGGTAGGTGTAGTATATATTGATTCGGTAGTGGACAAGAAAGTGGTCAAAGAGATAATGAGAAGACTAAGAAATATTCGTATAGATGGAGTGGTGGATTCTCATTATTTAGTATCATTTTTGCAGAAAAATCCGAAGTCATTATTTAAGCAAGTAGGAGATACTGAAAAGCCGGACGTGTTGGTCGGCAAGATGTTAGAAGGTAGAGTTGGAATAATGGTAGATGGCAGTCCTATCGCATTGACATTACCATTTATATTGATCGAAGATCTCCAAAATGCAGATGATTATTACTCTCAGCCAATTAGAGTAACATTCGTGAGAATCTTAAGGCTAGTCGGCGTTATTTTTGCAGTATTATTACCTGGAGTATATGTAGCGCTAGAAAAATATCACTATAAAATAATACCTACAGAGTTCTTGGTAACAATAATGAATACGACTCAAGGTATCCCATTCTCTCCGTTTATAGAGTTGTTATTCGTTATTTTATTATTTGAAATATTGTATGAAGCGAATCTTAGAATGCCACAATATTTTGGTATGGCTATGTCGATCGTAGGAGCGCTTATTTTAGGAGAGACTGCGGTCAATGCGGGATTAGTCAGTCCACCTGCAGTTATGATAGTCGCTTTGTCAGGTATTACCTTTTATATAGTGCCTAGCCAAGCCGCGCAGTTTAGTATACTTAGATTGTTAGGATTGATAATAGGTGCGGCAGTAGGATTATATGGTATTCTTATATTCTGCGTATTCTTAATATCGTATTTGTCTAGCTTTGATAGTTATAATAGTGCTTATCTAGCACCAACTGCTCCATTCATTCGTGATGACCAAAAGGATTTATTCAAGCGGAGAATCATCAAAGAAATGAATACTCGGCCTAAGTCTATAGCGAATAATAAATCTAATATATTTAGGAGAAGGCGAGATGAAGATTAGTTATAGACAATTATGTATCATGATATTCCTGAGCCTAATCTCGATGAAATTTTTAGTATTGCCTAGTGTATTATATCGATTTAGTGAGAATATGAGTTGGGTAGTAGTATTAGTATTAATGATCCTCGATGGACTGTATGTATTTCTTATAGTGGACTTGATGAAAAAGAGTGAATACAAGAATATTTATGAATTTATGCTTCATACCATTGGTCCAGTATTGACGAAAATATTTTTAGCAATTATTTCTGTCCAACTCGCTCTGCAGATCGCCAATATCGCTAAAGGATCTGAGTTTTTTGTAGTAGAGAATTTCTACAATAACTTTAATTGGATATTGTATGTATTGCCACTAATAGTGCTGACTGCGTTTATGATATATAAAGGTATTCGTAATATCGCCAGAGTGCAAGAAGTGTTTTGTTGGGCTATCATAATTGGTTGTATTTATATAGTAATCAAATCAGTCAATGGCGTAGATCCTATGGAATACTTGCCGATGTTCAAAGATGGGGTGACACCATTATTTTATAGTGGATTTAGGCATATGAATTGGTTCGGATCGTCTAGTTTTCTATTACTTTTGTTTGGAAAAGTTGATTTCAAAGACGAGCGAAAAGGTAAACTCATTAGTTATTTATTGATCGCCGTAGTCTTGGTGCAAATAGTATATTTTATTTTCTTCGGACTATTCGGCGTGACTTCTCCTACGCACACTTTTGCTATTAGCGATATTAGTCAATTCTCTTCTTCTAAGTCTATAATAGACGAATTGTCTTGGTTGGTGGTTTCTCTATGGGTGATAACGCAAGTAATGCAAATATCAGTATATGGATATTGTCTAGTGCATGCGGTTATGTTCTTGATAGGTAAAAGATGGCTGATCCCTACAATATGTCTATTAGAGATAGGGATATTCTCTCTAGGATATATCGGAGCAGAGACAATATACATGGAGTATATATTCTTTACACCATTCGCATCAATTATCACAATTATTGGCCAATATATTATTCCGCTAGTGCTAGTGGTGGGTAATTTTATGAGAAAAAAGAAAGAAAAGCGAGTAGCATATGAAAAAACTAAAGTCAATATTTAGTCCTAGGCAATTGATTGTGTGGATATTTTTAGTGATCCTTGTTATTACGATACCAGAGATCACCAATCCAGCCATGAGTAAGACTGAGGCAATAGTAACAATGCTCTCTATAGATGAGAAGAATGATAAAATATTAGTCGCTACTTCTGTATTGACACCCGCTATGGAAAAAACGGCAAATTACGAAGTCTACACAGGAGATGGGGATACTTTAGATGAAGCAATAGAGAATGTATCGCTAGCGATAGGTAAGAGCATAGGATTCGCACAATGTGAGATAATGGCATTCGGAGATAATATTAGTGTAGATAGTATAATACCCTCTCTAGACTATATGACTCGTACTAGAAAATTAGGTCGAAATACAATGTTAATTAATTTCAGTGGAGAAGTAGAAGAGTTCGCTCAGGCTGTCATCAATCTAAATATAGAGAAATCGCTAAATCTAGAAAACATTATGAACTTTGATAAACGTTTCATATTATCTGAAGAGAGCAGCATTGATGCTTTTTACAAAGGTTATTTTAGTGAGATCTCTCTAGGCATCATGCCTAAGATCAAATTGTCAAAAGAAAAAACCACCAACGCTATAGAAGTACAACAATCTAGTGTGGGCGGGGGATCGTCTACTGAGCCAGGATCGGGCGGAAGTGGCGATAGTAAGAAATTATTTATCCTTAACGATGGCACTACTAGCGTATTTAAGAGTGGTAAGAAAACTATAGAGATATCACCAGAGAAGATAAAAGAATTAAATATATTCCTAAATAAATCTCAAGAAGGTACACTAAGGGTGGAAGGTGTGAGCGATCATATATACAATAATGATACTATTATATTGCATCTAAGCGAAAAATCTCTTAGTTATAAACCGGAGTTCAAAGATGGAAAACCTGTATACACTATCGAAGTAGATCTAACAATTTTGGTAGAAGAAGTGGTGGATAAATATCCGAGTAAAAAATTTCTAAGAAGGAATAAAGAATTTTTGACCGATGCGCTTATTGACAAATTGACTGAGCAGATCAAACAAGTTGGATATGATACGATTGCATTTTGTCAAGAAAATAAGATCGATCTACTGCGGGTATATGAGCAATTCTATAGAAAAAAGTATAAAGAATTCAAGGCATATTATGAAAAAGAGCAAGAAAAATACCTTGACGAGATAGAGTATAATATCTCAGTCAAGGTAAGTAGTACTTATTAACGAAGTACTGCGCCGATAGTGTCGATCTCAGCATTGAGTACTTTGTTCACTATTGGACTGATTTCATTTTCTGTCATAGGTTTCTCGCCTTGTCGTATAGAGAGTGTGAATGCCACACTCTTTTTGTTTTTACCAAAAGCGTCTGATGTATAAATATCGAAGATCTTGCAGTCTACGATATTTTGTCTATCTGCTTTTTTGGCGATCTCAATGATCTTGCTAGCAGGGATATCTTTGTCCACTACGATAGCGAGATCTCTAGAGATATATGGTAATTTTTCTGGAGCATTACCAGTATGCTTTTCATTTAGTCTAATGATCACATTTGATAGATTGATTTCTGCAATGTACACTTTAGGAGCGATCTCAAAATTGGATCTAATCTTAGGGTGAATCTCGCCGATCTCACCGATCTTCTTATTGTATAGATAGATATCTGCGCATATTCCAGGGTGGAACATATTGTTCTGTGCCTGTCTGTATTCTAACTCAATACCAATACTAGCCATTATCTTATTCAATAGATTCTTCAATCTATAGAAATCATAATCACCTGTCATACTTAGACATAGGTTGTTGTGTTCGTCTGGTAAAGTAGTGAGTGGTAGAGATTTCGCTAAGAATACGCGTGCTAATTCAAATAATTTTAGATCCTTATTGCCTTGCTTTAGGTTGAATGATATAGTATTCAACATTCCTGGTATTAGACTCCTGCGCACAATGCTATAATCTTGACCGATAGGGTTGGCTACTACAATATGATCTTCGATATTTAAGCCTGCATTAGTTATTAGTTTTGGTCCGCCAAACTGCCATGTGAGAGTCTCACTAAATCCCATTAGGGCAGATGTAGTCTTGAGTCGATTGATATTTTTTTGTTCTACAGTCAATTCTCCTACAGTATTGAAGTCTGTAGAAGTACTATCTTCGATACTAATCTTGTCTAATCCATAGATACGTCCTACTTCTTCACATATATCACAATCACGCTCAATATCTATTCTCTCTGCTGGGATAGTAGATGTGAGTATTCCATTATTTTCAGTAGTAGAGATACCTAATTTGTTTAGGATCTTAAGCATTGTATCAGTAGGGATATCTAGTCCAAGTCGATTATTGATTTTCTCCACGCTACTAGTAACTATTCTAGTCTCAGGTAAACCATTATTTATATCCACAATTACACTAGAGATATCACCTGCGTCTAAGGTGGAGATTAGGTTCAAGGCACGCTTGAGTCCTATCTCAGTATTTTCGATATTCACACCCTTGGCATAACGAATACTACTATCGCTAGATAGTCCTAGAGCGTGAGATGATCTTCTAATATTAGCGAAGTGGAAGTTGGCACTCTCTAGCAATACATTTTGAGTATTCTCATAAGTACCGCTCTCCATACCACCCATGATACCTGCGATAACCATTGGTTCACTGCTGTTGGCGATGACTAAATTATTGGTAGATAGAGTATGTTCTTTCTCATCAAGAGTAAGTATTTTTTCGTTTTCCATTGCATGACGTACTATAATCTTTTCATCTTTGATCTTAGATAGATCAAATGCATGCATTGGTTGACCGACTTCTAGCAGCATGTAGTTGGTGATATCTACATATAATGAATGCGGTGTGTGGCCTAATAGACTAAGTCTTCTCTGCATGAAGTCAGGAGAAGCGGTGTTCTTCACATTCTCCACTACACATGCTTGGTATCTAGGGCACAATTCGTAGTCTAATATTTCTACACTAATTGATTTAGTAGATTTGGTAGAATAGGTTAGATCTAATTCTTTTAGCGGAAGATCGAATATTGCACTAATCTCTTTCGCTATACCATAGATAGAATTACAATCAGATCTATTTGGCAATACATTGACATCGAGTATGATTTCATTCATACCCAAAACGTCTGCAATCGGTGTGCCAGGCTTTAGATCTCTAGACAATATCAATAATCCATGCACTTCAGCACCTGGATATATAGAGTCATCAATACCCAACTCTTCACCGGAGCAGAACATGCCATTAGATTCTACACCGCGAAGACTACCATTTTTAATGCAAGCACCATTAGGAAGAACTGCACCATCTAGAGCGAGCGGAACATTATCTCCTGTGGTCATATTATCTGCGTGAGTAACTATCTGAGTGTGGCCAAATCCATAGTCTGCCTGACATATTACTAGTTTGTCAGCGTTAGGGTGGCGAGTGATCTCTGTAATATTAGCTACCACTACTTTATCTAAACCTGCAGATTTGTCTATTATTTCTTCTACTTCAAATCCAGCATCTGTCAATCCTTTAGTGAGAGTCTTCAGATCAAGACTAGATGTATCTACATAATCATTAATCCATGATAATAATACTTTCATATTTCCTCCTATTTGAATTGCTTGATGAAACGAATATCGTTCTCAAACATTACTTTAGCATTAGGGATCTTGTATCTCATCTTAGGGAATCGGTCGAATCCGAATCCGAAAGCGTATCCGCTGTATTCATTAGGATCTATACCATTCATCTCTAATACGTGTGGGTGAATCATGCCTGCGCCTAAGATCTCGTATTGACCTGCTCCCTTACATGCAGGACAACCTGCTCCCTTACATACATTGCATTCAGCATCTACTTCTACACTTGGCTCAGTGAATGGGAAGAATGATGCTCGGAATTTGGTCTTAGTGCTTTCGCCAAGATATTTCTTAAGGATTAGACTAAGATCATGCTTGAGATCTGCAAGGCTCACTTTCTTATCTATATATATACCTTCTAATTGGTGGAAGGCTGGAGTATGAGTGGCATCTATCTCATCTTTTCTGAACACTCTACCAAAACTAAATACCTTGAATGGTGGCTTGATCTTCTCCATTGCTCTAGGCTGAGTATTAGATGTCTGCGTACGAAGTAGGATCTCTGGAGTAATGTATAGACTATCCTGCATATCACGACTAGGGTGGTCTTTAGGCACGTTTACCAATTCAAAATTGTACTTATCCCACTCCATCTCTGGTCCATCGATCTGGCTGAATCCCATACCTGTCAATATCTCGCACATACGAATAAAGTCAATAGTAACAGGGTGGAGTGCGCCGATATCGTCAGTGCTCATATCTAGACTAACATCGATCTTCTCGCTCATAAGTTTTGCGTTTAGTTCGCTCTCTAATAAGAATGTCTCTTTAGATCCAATCATTTTTTCCGCATCTACTTTGGCACTATTAAGTAATTGTCCCATAGCGCCTTTTTCTTCAGGTGGGACTTCTTTCATGTATCTAAATAATTCGGTAATCTTACCAGATTTGCCTAATATCTCTACTCTTAGTGCTTGACAATCTACACTAGTTGAGATATTTTCCAATTTTTCTTTAGTGTAATTTAGAATTTCTTCAATTTTTTGTTTCATTTTATATTCTCCTAAAATAAAAAACTCGTCCTACTAAATAGGACGAAAGAACTACTCGTGGTACCACCTAAGTTCGCAAACTTGACCTTATTTTAATAAGTCATTCCGAGAATTATTTACAATTCGTGGGAATCTATTCTTGTTGATAAAATCTGATGTAAATTGCCACGTCGTCATAATATGATTCCTCGCAATGACAGCTAATACATATAAATAAAGTAAATTTGCCTCATTACATTTTCACAGTTTTGTCTGTCGCATTTTCCTAACGCGCTACTCCAATGCTGAAATTCATGTATATACTGAACATAAGTGGCTCTCAACCGGCGGCACACTCTCCCTCGTATGAAATATACACACTACTGTACACATCTTCACAGTATTTATTGTAACGATAGCAAATAGTATTCGCTCTCGTTTTTCTATTATAATGATAGATCAAAAAAAACATCTTGTCAAGAGTTTTATTAAATTTTTTCAATACTATCATTGTTAGAAAGATAATTTGCTATTGCGTTCCAAGAATGGCTAGTCTGTATACCTTCAATCACACGATTAGTAAAGCATATTGCTTTTACACCTTGATTCAATGCTTCTTGGCAGGTGTAGATATTGTTATCAATAATAAGGTCAATTTTAAAATGTCTGCAGTATTCCACTTTGTTGTTACAGTTAATAACAATACTTTTCTCATCTATATGGTGTACTTTCGCTAAATCTTTTAATGCAATGATAGAGAGTTGGCATATCGGGCGACTACACAAAATGATCACATCGTGTCCGCGAGATTTCAGCATATTGATCGATCTTAGCGCGTTATTATATTCGGTGTATTTTTTAACATCAGTAAAATAGAATAACTTACGATACAATTTAGTAATAAGATTATCTTTTTGGTTTACGCAGTTTAGTGGAGTGTATGTAAGTGCATTATTTTTCGACTGTGGTAAAAAACGATTCACTATCTGATACAATCGTGAATCACAATCAAACAAGGTTTTGTCAAAATCTACAGCAATTCTCATGGGCAATGATGATAGCACAATTATTATATTTTTGCAAGAGATAAATATGATCAAAATATAAAATATTAAAAATTATTAAAAATATTTTATTAAAATTTACAAAAATTAATAAAAAATCAATAAAATAGTGTGTTTTTGACAATAAAATAACATTTTTTTAAATATTTTTTATTTTTATTAATGGTAGGATTACTCTATGAAAATTAAATTAAATTCTAAACAAATCCTAAAATACATTTTAGTCCTATTTTTATGTCTAGTACTAGCCAATGCGAGAATTGGAGCATTGAGTCCTTTTCTTTTTGCTTTTTTATTTGCTGGAGTATTCGTCGGATTAGACGAGAAGATTTTGTCTGTATTTACTTTATTGAGCAGTGCATTGATGGATCTTTCACTAGAAAATCTATTGATTACTATTACTGCCATTGCGGTCTGTTTGATTAGCTATTACATACATAGACTAATGAAGAAGAGTACACATTTTGTTACTAACTTTTTCATTTACCTAATTGGGTTGGCGACATATATTTATTACCATTATTTAGATATTCTACACTTGATATATTACATATTATTAGGACTCATTAGTTTGTTTGTATTTGTGCAAGTATTACATGTTGTTTTACTGAGAAAAAATTGTTTCAAACTTACTCTAGACGAAAGTATCTGTTGTTTATTCTTCTTCTGTCTATTAGGTCTAGGTATTGCACCTGTGAAGATATATTATTTTTCATTATTTAGATTGATAATACCTTTTGTAATTATGGTATGCGTTGCGATCAATAGTGCGTCTTTGACTTATGCTATTACTTTGTCTATTAGTTTAGGTGTAGCGATATATGACGTTAATTTGGTAGTATTAGCAGAGATGATGATATTAGCTATATCTAGTAGTATATTTGCTATGCCTAAGAAGATAAAAATCAGTCTTATGATGATTTTGTCAGACCTATTCGTGCAGATATTTTTCTTATCTAATAGTTTGGATATAGTATATGAGATCCTACCTATTGTAATAGCGTGTTTGATTTTCACATGCATACCAAATAAGAAAATAAATCATTTGGCGGACTTCGTATATGTGAAGAGAAGCGAACTAACTTCTCGAAGTTTAATTAATACTACTAGAAAAAGTATTAGAAAGAGAATGAGTGAACTGAGCAATGTATTCTTAGAAATGAAGCATATTCATCTAAATATGGTCAAAAAAGAACTAACCAAATCCGAACTTATCAATATGCTGATGAGAGAAGTAATGAATAGTTGTTGCAAGGATTGTTTGGACAAAAATCGTTGTACTCGATCGCTAGGAACTGACAACAAATCAAATATAGAAACAATCATAGAAATAGCACTTACTAAGGGGAAGATTACCTTGCTAGATCTACCATCTGGTATGACGAACAGATGTGCTAAGGTAAATCAATTAGTGGCCATGATCAATAGAATATGTGATGAATATCGTCAGTATAAGAATATGATGGCGGATATTAATAATGTCAAGATTTTGTTAGCTGACCAGATGGGTGCAGTATCAAAGTTGTTACTTGGATTAGGCGAAGAGATAGATGCCAATGTGCGATTTGATGTGGCGAAAGAAAACAAAATAATATCTAGACTATTAAGTCAAAACATTCAATGCAAAGAAGTATTATTATATACAGAGAAGAATGAAGATCTATCCGCTGTGATAGTAGTGAAGACTGATAATGCATATAATCCTATTCTAGAGAAGATACTTACTGAAGTACTAAAAGTGCCGATGCAAATAATCAAAGTCAATCCTTTAGATGATACGGATTATAATTCTGTGTATCTCAAGAAAAAGGGAAAGTATGATTGTGTGTTTGGATTGGCTAGTACGAATAAGGCAGGGAATAAAGATTGCGGAGATTGTCATAGTATTATTAGATTGGGCAGGGATAAGTTCTTGTTGGCATTGTGTGATGGCATGGGAACAGGAACATCTGCTAATAAAATGAGTGCTATGACGTTGGGGCTAATTGAGAATTTTTATAAAGTAGGGTTTGATAATGACGTAATATTAGAGAGCGTCAACAAATTATTGGCTATCAATAACCAAGAGAATTATTCCACATTGGATATTTGTTTACTTGATTTGGATCGAGAAATCGCTGATTTTATCAAAGTAGGAGCGCCGTTTGGTATACTTAAGCGCGATGCAAATGTAGAGATGGTAGATGGGGGATCGTTGCCAATTGGCGCATTGGATAGCATATCACCGGTAATTCATAAGACTACAATATCCACAAGGGATATAATAATAATGTATACCGATGGTATCACTGATGCGTTCTTGTCATCTGAGAATTTGATAGATTATGTGAGCGGATTGGCTACTAATAATCCGCAAATAATAGCAGAGTCAATATTAAACGAAGCAGTATTACTGAGTGAAATGTCGCCAAAAGACGATATGACTGTATTGGTGGCTAGAACGTATTTGAAAAATCAAGAAGAAATTTAAGATTTGGTATTGCAATTATTTAGATATTATTGTATAATTGGTATAGGAGAATTATATGGAAAATGTAATAGAGTATATCAAGAAGCATAATATGATTAAGTCAGGCGAGATAATAGGAGTAGCTTGTTCAGGTGGACGCGATAGCATTAGTCTACTACATTATCTAGATTCGATCAAACAAGACTTAGACTGCGAAGTGGTGGCTGTCAATGTAGATCATGGTATTCGTGAGACTAGCGCTCATGATACTGAGTTCGTGATGCAGTTTTGTAAAGAACATAAGATCCGTGCCTACAAATTCAAAGGCGAAGCTCTTAAGGTGGCTAAAGAAGAGAAATTGACTCTAGAACAGGCTGCTCGCAAGGTTAGATATGGTGTTTTTGAAACGGTAATGAAGAAGGGCTTAGTAGACAAGATAGCACTTGCTCATCATATGAATGATCAGGCAGAGACGGTTTTACTAAATATCTTACGCGGGGCGGGACTAGCAGGCGCTAGAGGAATGGAGCCAATTAGAGATAAGGTTTATATTCGTCCTCTACTAGAGACTCCAAGAGAAGAGATAATGTCTTATATAGATGAACATGGTCTTACTTTTGTAGAAGACGAGACTAATAAAGATATTACTTATTCTAGAAATTATATTAGAAATATCATCATGCCAGATCTTAGAAAGCATTTCAAACACCCTGACAAAAGTCTAGTTCACTTCGCATCAATCTGTCAGAAAGATGATGAATATATCAATAGTCAGATAGATATGGGTGCGATAATTGAATCTGATGAGATTACCAAAGTGCCACTTACTTACTTCTATCAAGACGAAGCGATAGTTAATAGAATATTGATGAAGGTTTTCTCTAGATTTAGCAAGCAAGATATTGAGCGTAGACATATTAATATGGTTAGACAGTTTGCTCTTGAAGCAAATAATGGCAATATGATTACTCTTCCTTTTAAGATAAAAGCATTGAAAGAGTATGATTATATCACAATAGGGAATATCAAGAAAAAACAAAACTTCGGCACCTATCCATTCCGCAGTGGAAAATTGAAAATTGACGGATACGGTATCATTAGATCTACTGCTAGTAAAGTGTATACAGATCCTAAGATCCATCAGCATATTGTAGATGCTAGCCGTATACCTACTAAGGCAGAGTGGAGATTTAGAAAAGAAGGCGATACATTCGCACCATTAGGTCTAGGTGGTACTAAGAAGTTGAAAGATTACTTCATAGATAAGAAAATTCCTCAGCGCATGCGTGATCAGATCCCTGTACTAGCAGTAGATAATAGAATATTGGTAGTAGCAGACGTCGAGATCGCCGATGAATTAAAGATCACTGAAGATACTCACCAATATTACAAGATCAATTACGAGAAAGATGTATTTTAATAAAAAAGATTGCCTAAATTGGCAATCTTTTTTTTATGAAAAAACGAAGATTACTCTTCGTCTTCGACTACTATTTCTGTGTTGTCAACACTAGAGTTATCCACATCTTCGTGGATAATATTTGTATTTCTTGGTTTGTCTTCTAGACACCCATTAGATAATTCTTTTGCCTTTTTTTGTTTATTTGGTTTACCATTACCAAGTAGCATTTCGATAAAACCAAATTTGATATTTTTCATTTCGCAGATATATCTAAATACAGTATACGCAAAGAATAGTATTGCTATAAAACTATACGCGTATTGGAAACCGCTAAAGACTTCGATGGTCTTCATGTTGCCGATATTAAATTCAAGTATAAAATATACTATAAATTCAAGAGCGGTAAATGCACAAATTGTGATAAACAACTCTCTAGTACGTGTCATGATATTCTTGTCTGTAAAGATCATGATAAGCATAGTAGTAAGGATACCTACTAAACCAATAAACCCTATGCCGACACCATTAAAGAAATGTGCGATAGTGCTAAATGCAATAATAATGGCGAAGTATACTAGATATAAAATGTATGATACTTTAAGATTTTTAGTCATAATTCACTCCTACAATCATTATAAGATAAAAATTGAAAAATGCAAACTTTTTTAGCCATTTTGTCATGTTTTGGATAAATATTGAGTAAAAAAAACTAAAATTTATACCATATGAGGTGGTTATGAATGAAGAATTATTAATGCAAGCATTAAAGAAAATCGATGATCTGTCTAAGAAACTAGAGAATTATTATGATTTATTACATATCGAGAATGAACTTGATTTTGTATTGAAGGGAACATATATAGTGGATACAGATATTGACAATATTGTATCTGGTAATTATTAGGAGGGCGTATGTCTAGCATAGAAGAATTGAAACAAGAATTGATATATCAAAAATCTGCAATAGAATCAAAGGGTGGGAAAGTAATTGTTGCGAACTCTAATCCGAGTCCAAAGGAAATTTCAGACGGAATTGATAGCATAGAAGGGTTAGATGTTAGTTCTGCTACTGCACAGGCTAGCGAAGTATTGGAGGGAAAAACTTTCTATGCGGGCGATAGTACTAAGAAGACGGGTACGTTTTCTTTGCAGACCGCTATGGAGCATATTATTGTATTCAAAGATGGTGTCAGATCAAGTGAGAATAAATATTCAATTACTATCCCAGATTATATGACCACTATCAGAAGTTATTTTATGAATAATAACCGCAATAATATTGATGTGTATTTTAATGAAAATATTTTAAAAATTGAAAATAATGCGTTTACAGATTGTTCAAATATGAGATTTCATGGATTTAACGATATGAGATCTTTGCAATATGTGGGCGTTAGTTCGTTCTGTAATTGCAATCCTGAAGATTTTGATTTTAGCAATCTTCCTAGTACACTCACACAGATCCAACAAAAAGCATTCCAAAATGTGGCCAGAAGTGGTATAGCATTGCTGATTCCAGAGAATGCTACCATAGTGGGTATAGGGGCGTTCGCATCTAATAGCAGAGTGAATGTGCCACAATTCTCATTCCCCGTGAATACATATGCATCGACGACTTTGACGTCTGCCTGCCTGCAAAATATTGCTTGCCATTGTGATTTTGTAGTTCCTGCGAAGATTGTGAATATTAATACAGGATTTAATAATGGTGGTTGTTTTGATAATATCACTATAGGAGCAAAGGTAAAAAACATATATGATAATGCATTCGGAGCGATCAATGATACTGATCCGATTAGCGATTTTTACCTTCAGACAGTGACTTTTGAGAATCCGACACCGCCTAGCACATTGGGTAAGAAAATATTTGCTCTGCAAAACCTTGAGCATGACTTTAAAATATATGTACCGGACGAATCAGTTGAGGCATACTGTGCTATGACCAACTTCAATACTTGGTATAGCGGACGAATATTTCCTGTAAGTCAGAAGCTATAGATCGCTTCTTGCCTCCATAGATTTTGATAGAATTTTGAACTAAATATTTATCTTTTCGCAATAATTCCTTTTGTTCTAATTTGTGATTTATATATTTTTCGCGATAGGATATTATATCCATTCCAACATTAGCTTTTTTTAGATAAAAATATTCATCATCGTATATCACTTTGTCAGTGTGCTGTAGGTCTGTGTCAATATAAATTTCTTCTGTAGGCTGGATAATATTAGATATTTCGTTAGTAAGTTTATAATAAGTATTGGATAATTCTTCTCCGAATATTCTAATTCGAATATTGTTAGAAGAATAATTTGTGACTATCGTGATCTTCTCACTAGTATTATTTCTAAATTTTAGATCGCTACTGCCGAAATTGACCATTGCGTCAAATCCGTATTTTACATAATGTACTTGTTTACTATGTTTGTTCGCTTCGATTATTTCCATGCCTGACAATAGAGCGGCGTTGTATAAAGTGCTAGACACTTGACATACGCCACCGCCTATACCTTCTACAAATTCATTATTGACAATTATTTTGGCCTCTCTATAACCATTCTCCGCTGTGCGTCTACCTACAGAGTTATTGAATGAAAATATTTCATTAGGGTATATTTCTATTTTATTAAGTGAGTGCATGGCATTCTTGATATTGTGTTTTCGATCTTCATTCGATGCTGATATATCGGTAGAATAATCTCCCCTTAAATAAGTGTGTTTTTCTAGGTCACTCATAAACATCTTAGGCATCAATGTAGTAATAGGTATATCAATATCTAGCGGTTCATTCGCTAGATATTTTTTTATTAAAATTTGATATAATTTTCGTTTGTCTAGTTGAATACCGTATTTTTCTGGAGTGATGAAAAATACTTTTTCACTATTGGTGTTTGTCTTTATTTTTGCATTGATAGGAGATTGATTAATCACTTTCTCCATTCTATGTATTGTCTTAGAAATATTAGGGAAGAGATACTCTATGGCGATATTGTCGTCTATACCGATTTTTATCATATGTGTTAGCAGATTTTGTCTTTCTAAAGTATTGCCAAATCTTTTGTATTTATTGATAATATAGTTCTGATCAAATTGCGAGCTGACTTTAATATTATTATCTAGCGTATAACAAAAAACTTTGTCGCCATAATGAAATAAAATTTTCTCATTGCCATATGCGTAGACTACACCAATATTAAATATAGTGCAAGAAAAAATTACACACAAGACTATCGGGATAATAACCTTTTTCATAGTCGTATTATGTGTAATTTTGTCAAAATATATTATAGGCCGAACACTAAATAGTATTCAAACTACCACCTACTTTGAAGAATATAACACTTTTAAAATAAAGTCAAACAAAAATATAATACTTTTTGAAAAAATTTGTATTTATTTTTATTTTAATTATATTCATTTGCATTTTTTACTTTTTTGGATATAATAATAGTATGCTAAATATATTAGTTGCGCCGATCAAAAGTGTTGCTAGAGCGCAAAAAGTTACTAGAACTATTGTAAAATACCTAAAAGAGCAGAATGTAGAATATTCTGTATATTTTTCTTTAGATCATGATGATATGTTGAAAAATGTGAAAGAGTTGCACGACAATGGTGAGTTTGAATTTGTAATTGTTGGCGACGATATTATGCTCAATAAATTTGTTAATTATTTCAAAGATTTATCTAAGATTAAATTTGGCATCATACCGGTAGGCAAGAAGTGTGATTTCGCTAATTGTTTAGGGGTAGAATCAAAGCCTATAAAATCAATACAAAGAATACTAAATAAAGAAATTCAACTTGTAGATTATTTGCTAATCAATGATAGACGTGTGTTAAATAATTTAATAATTGGAGCAAGTGTAGAAACTGCGATCGCGTATGAGCAGTATAGACTAAAAAATTTCATTTCCAAGAAATTTGCAGAGATTAATCATGGTCAAAAATTTAATGGTGTAGATCTTTCTCTACGCATTAAAAATGAGAAAAATATAGAAGAAACAATCTTTGAATTAATTGTAGCGAATGCTGGATACAGCGAAGGAAAAAATGTAAGCCCTTTGGCTAATATGTCAGATGGATTATTTAATATTAGTTATTCAATGGCAGAAGAACCTAAAGATAAAAAACGATTTGTAAAAGATATGAATGAAGGTAAACATATCTATGATGATAGAGTAGTCCAACTCTGGACAGACAATCTAAAGATAACTAATGATGATAAAAAAATAAAAGCATTAGTTGATGGCGAATATAA